>JALZEK010000120.1 GCA_030862065.1 Actinomycetota bacterium
TTCCGATAAAGAAAGCCGTTCCCACGGCCGTCCACACGACCTGCGCGGGGCCGAATTGCTCATCGGGGTCGCCGGTGGTCAACCGAAAGATGACGGCGAGACCCATCGCGTTCAGTAGAGCGGTAAGCGGAAGTACCAGATGGTCGCCGTTCCTGGCAAATCTTCTGACGACGATGTGAGCGGCGACGTAGCAAAGCACGAGCGCAACGACATACGGAATCGCCGCGTCGGGCTTGTCGGAATTGCGACCGAGGGCGACAAGAGCGAGCGCTCCCGATCCGACTATTAGCGCGATGATCAGAAGAGAGAGTTCGGAGTTGCGGCGGTTGGCGGCTACTGCCATCAGTTGGAGCCGTCTTTCCTTTTGTTGTCTTGAGTCGCTCGCTTGTTGTCTCCGTCCTTGGCGTCCGGGGTGGGCTTCGGAGAGGGCTCCGGGTCGGGGCGCAGGCGGTCTTCAAACTCTTTGGCTCGTTGCTCCAGGTCGGTCAGGATTCCCTCTGCTTCCTCGCGAGAGTCAGCCTTGCGACCTTCCTGAACCGAGTCCCGGAGATTCTCGGGCAGATCGCGCAACGAAACTCCGGATTCCTCGACGACGTCTTTGAACGATAGGCCCAGAACGTCCTCGGGGATTCCCTGGAAGACGGCCAACTGATCGCCTTCGGTTACGCCGACGTACCAGGAGTTGTCGAGAACGTAGGAGACCAGCGCGTACGCCCCTCCGCTCAGGATTGCGAGCGCGATGAGCAAAAGCGCGGCCCGCCTCGGCGACCGGCGGGGAGCGGTCACGGCGTCGGCGCGACCGGGTAACGAGGGTTTCGGTTTTCGCCGGACCGGCTTTTCCGTCACGTCGATAACCACGACCGTGACGTTGTCCTCTCCACCGGCGCGATTGGCGAGATCGACGAGGGAATCTGCTGCGCTCTGAGGATCCTCCTCGGACCTCAACACCCCCGCGATCGTGTCGTTGTCGATCATCGAGGAGAGGCCGTCGGAGCACAGCATGATCCGGTCGCCGTCCTTGAGGTCGAGAGTCGTGAGATCCACCTCAACATCCGCATCAACGCCGAGGGCCCTGGTGATGATGCTGCGCTGGGGATGCCGTTCCGCATCTTCCGCTCGCAGGCGCCCCTCTTTCACCATCCGGGCGACCAGAGTGTGGTCCTCCGTCACCTGACGGAGCGAATCCTCTCTGAGGAGATAGGCGCGGGAATCACCTACATGGGCGATGTGAGCACGGTTCTCATCGAGCAACACGAGTGTGCACGTCGTTCCCATCCCGTGGAACGCGGGATCGCTCGCCGCTTTCTCGAAGATGGCGTTGTTCGCGCCGCGAACGATTCCGGCCAGGGTCTGGGGGTTCTCGGCCGACGCTTCCGACGACCGGTTGGCGATGACCTCGACGGCGGTCGACGACGCCACGTCGCCGGCGATGTGGCCCCCCATTCCATCCGCCACGACAAACAGAGGTCCTTCGACGAGGTAGGAATCCTCGTTCGCCTCTCGGATCTGACCGACATCCGTCTTGGCTCCAACCGCTACGTTCACTTGCGCATCTCCAGGACGGTCTTCCCGATCTTCACGCGGTCTCCCCTCTGGAGCTCAACCGGCGAGGTAATTCGTCGCTGATTCAAGTAGGTCCCATTCGTGGATCCCATGTCCTCAAGTACGAATGATTCACCACGAGAAAAGATACGAGCGTGCATCTGCGAGACATAGGCATCGTCGAGGACGAGATCGCATTTGTCCGATCGCCCGACGGTGAGCTCATCTCCGAGCGTGAACCCCTTGCCTTTATGAGCGTTCCCTTCGACCACGACGGCTCGGGTGGGCATCTTCTTGGACTTCCGGGCAGGCGGACGAGACGAAGCAGGAGCCGGGGTTCGGCGCGCCGATGGCTGCCTTGTAGATGCGGGCTTGAGTTCCATGTACACGGCCCTCACGGCGCGCATCACAAAGATGTAAAGGACGATCAAAAAGACGTATTTCAGGAGATCGAGAACGAGATTGGGCATCAGCCGGCCCCCGTCGTGCGAAAGATCAGTTCGCTCGTGCCAAACCCCAGCCTGTCTCCGTCCTTCAAGGAGTGCTCTCGACCGAGCCGCCCGTTGACGGTGGTTCCATTGGTCGATCCTAGGTCGACCAGGACCCATCCCTCTTGATCTCGCCGCAGCTCGGCGTGCTTCCGGCTGACGTTGGGGTCGGAGAGAACGACACCGTTCGAGGAGAGCCGACCTATTACGACGGGCGTGCGCGTGATGGCAATCCGCTCCTTATTGCGCCCGCTCTCATCGAGAACGACAAGCTCTGCGGGAGCTCGCGCCAGGCCCAGCTTGCTGGCGGTGTCGGCCGAGATGGCGCCGGTCGCTTCGGGGTCCCGGGATGGGGGGCTGTGCGTGGAAACCCCGGGGGCCGGTGAATCGGGGTCCGCCGTCAGGGACGCCTCGACCCTGAACTCGCCCTTTCCCATGTCCGGTTCCTCTTCGAAGGTGATCTTCGGCATTCCCATTAGGTTCCAGCGATCCTGCTTTGCTTGCTCGATTACCAGCTCGGTGAACTCGCGCTTCAGCTCTGACTCCATTTGCGAGAACCTCTTGTGGTCGTCGGGTCCCATAACCACCCGGAAGTCGTTGGGGGCGTAGATGCGGTTCACGGACACGGTGCGGCCCCCCTCCATTTCCCGAAGAATGCGTCGCCCCACTTCTATTGGTTGGAGGCCCGATCGGAAGACCTTCGCGAAAAAACCCTCGACCATGCCCTCGAGCCGCCGCTCGATGTTCTTGGCCATCTTCATAGATTGCGATTATCGCCCGCCGAAGGGGGCCTACCGGCTTGGGTACGCTAGCTCTGCTCAGAGGCGGTTGTTCGTCGGTTGCCTCACTACCCACCGGGCGAGTGGTGGAACGGCAGACACGCTGGCTTCAGGTGCCAGTGCGCGTTAAGCGCGTGGGGGTTCAAATCCCCCCTCGCCCACGGCTTTGCCGTGCGCGAGGGACGCCATGCCCGATGCCTTTTCACCCCCAGACGGCTGCGCCGTCCTCCTGGGGGTTCAAATCCCCCCTCGCCCACCCGGACTTCTGGCGGGACCCCACGGCCTTCTCAATCGGCTGTCGGGTCCAGCGCGACCTTTTCGCCCTCTCGGGTGTCTTTAGGACGTGTTTCGCACAGGAACCGATGAGAGGGTTTTCGTACGTGGAGAGAGAGCGCTGCTGAAACGCACCCCACTGGCGGACCTCTATGACCGCCACGCCACCGAGGCCGTGAGACTCGCGTACTTGATCACCGGCGACCGCAGCGCAGCTGAGGACATCGTTCAGGAAGCCTTCGTGCGGATAGTCGGCCGATTCAAGCAACGTAAGCACCCGGACGTGTTCGAGGCTTATCTACGTCGGACTGTGGTGAACCTCTCTCGAAATCATTTCCGCCGTTTGAAACGGGAACGAGAGTTCGTCAGCCGACAACGGACGCAGGAATTTCAGGATTCGGAGCCTCAATTAATCGATTCGCGCGATGACTTGTGGCGAGCATTGTTGGACCTTCCGTCCCGCCAGCGCACAGCGATCGTCCTTCGTTACTTCGTGGATCTCACCGAGCAGGAGTGCGCGGACGTGATGGGCTCAAGTCCGGGGGCCGTGAAGTCGGCGATGCATCGGGGCATGGAAGCGCTCCGACGAGCGATGGGAGCAGGAACAAATGTCAAATCTTGAGGCCCGCCTTCGAGAGGCTCTCTTGCGAAGGGCGGAGGAGGTAAGCCACGTAGAGAGATTGCCTCGACGCGTTGAGATAAGAGCCAAAACGCGTGCCGCGATCACCGGGTCTCTCGCCATCCTCGCTGGGGTGGCCCTTGTCATGACCGCCTTCGTGGGAGTTCGCGCACTGCAGTCGCCCAATCCAGATCGGCTAGGGCCAGCCGGTGCCGGCGGCCCGATTGTGTTCACGATCACTCGAGTTCCCAGCGAAGTTCACGAGAAGCATGTGGAAGCGATCTATACCGTGAACGAAGACGGGACGGAGCTGCATCGATTGACTCGCAGAGGCGAGGCCGGAAGCCCAACCTGGTCGCCCTCAGGCGATGAGATCGCATTCCAAAGAGTCGTTACGGAGGCCCGACGGGTCGACCAGGGCATTTACGTGATGAGGTCGACCGGAACGGGTCTCAAAGAGCTGTTCTCGTTGCCCAGACGTGAGCTGAGCATCTGGGAGGTCGAGTGGTCCCCCACCGGCGACAAGATCGGGTTCATCCTGACCAAAGTCCCCAGTGGGAAGTCAACAGAATCAGAATGGGTTCACCGGCTGTACGTGATGAATTCAGACGGAGCCGACATGTCGGCAATCACCGACGGCGGGGAGCAGATAGTGGACTTCTCGTGGTCGCCGGATGGGAAAAAGATTCTTTACACGAGGCAGACCCTTGCTGCAAAGAGTCGGTTCGCCTACGACCTCTACACGATGGATTCAGACGGTACGAACGCAACGCCCCTGACACAGGATGGGAGATCGATGGACGGAGCGTGGTCCCCAGATGGGAACCGAGTCGCCTTCGCCTCCTATACAGCAGGACGCTTCTCGGAGCGAGACATCTACGTGATGAACGTGGACGGGAGTTCTCGCAGACTGGTCCTGGCCGACCCCTATGTCGAGGAAGAGCCTGCCTGGGCACCCGATGGAAGCGAGCTGGTTTTTTCCGACTTCGATGGGCGGAACAGGTGCGGGCTGATGGTTGTTCGCCCCGACGGGACGGAAAGCCGGAGCCTGGTGGATTCAACGGGGAACGAAGGTTGTCCGGGCAGTCCGGCATGGAGTCCCGCACCCTGAGCAAGTGGCCTGCTTGCTTCGGTAGGTTCTCGCGGCCCAGCTTCGACCTCTATCCTGGCCGCGCGTGAGGGACGAATCCGACGAACCCGTTGATCAGGTCTACGCGCACGCTATGGGACTGGCCAGTGCCATGTCCAAAGGTGAGGACGCGGTTAGGGAACTCGTCGAACTCGCGGGTCGAGATCTTGAGATTCTCGAGTCGGTTCGCCAAAGAACGGAGAGGGAGGCCGCTATCGTCGAGGAACGCCGCAGCAGTGCGGTCGGCGATCAGGGGCCACCCGAGGCCCCCGCGCTGTTGGCAACTCGTTTGCTCGACGAAGCGATTCGGTTGGTGGACGAGAAACCGGAGTCACGATGATGAAGAGGATCTCAGTCTTGTTGGCGACCGCGCTGCTCCTTTTGGCGGCGTGCGGAGACGACAACGGCGATGCCCAGAACGAAACGGCAGACGAGCAGACGGACGACCGGCCCGTCGAAGGTCAAACTGTCGATGTGACGGGAAGGGAGTACGCGTTCAAAGGCGTTCCGCCTACGTTGGAACCCGGGCCGGCGACCTTCACCTTTGAAAACGTCGGCAAGCAGCCACACGAGATGGTCATCTTCAAGGTAAAGACCGATAAGCCGATCGAAAAGCTCTTGAAACTTCCTCGGCAAAAGGCCCAGAGATTCGTCGAACAGGTCGGCGGTACGGGGGCCGCGCCGGGCAACAAGGCGGCGCAGCCGGTCGAAGCGGAACTAACGGAGGGGAGCTACGCGATGATTTGTTTCGTCCCGGCCCCCGATAAGACGCCGCATTTCGCAAAGGGAATGGTCGCCTCGTTCACCGTGGGTGGATAGAAGGTCTCGTGGCGGCGAGGACTTGCGGGGAAACGCGAGAGGGGCCTCGGGATCGCTCGAAGAGGCTAGGCGTTGATCAAGCGGGGAGCGGAAGCGCTCGGTTTCTCTCCCTGGGGTCGCACTCCAACATCGAGGCGTAGGCGAGGGCGTCGCTGCAGATCATGTAGGTGGCGACTGCCACTCCCTCGAGCCAGACGATCCACTCGAGATGGTTCGCTTTTGAAACTCTTACGTCCGGCATCTGGTTCCTCCCTTGGCCCTATGCGAGGCTCTGTACCTCAGCATCGGTACAAGCGGGCCCGTTTGAAATACGCAGTTGTACGGATTTTTCGCGGATGGCCCTTAGGGGGGTGTGAACCTCGCCACAGCCCATCAGGGGCGATCTCGCCACCTGGGCCTCGTCGGAGGTAGCATTCCTCCACTTCACAAGCAGGCTGGGAGGGAAATGGCCGCCAGGCGCAAACACACGCTCGCGGAGGTCTTGGGACCCCTTGAGGCCGAGGTCATGGAGGTGGCCTGGGACGGGGGCGAGGTGACCGTGCGGGACGTCCACCATGAGCTCAACAAGAGGCGGACCGTGGCCTATACGACGGTCATGACGACCATGGGCCGGCTCACCGACAAGGGGCTCCTAAGGCGAGTCGAGGATCAGCGAGCCCACCGCTTCATACCCCTGCTCACTCGGGAGCAGTACGCCGACTCCACCGTCAGGTCCGTCGTCGACTGGCTCCTCACTCAGTTCCACGATCCGGCGGTTGCCTACTTCCTGGATCGCATCGAGAAAGAAGATCCTGTCATCGAGGCGCTCAAACAGGCCATCGAGTACAGGAAGAGGCAGGAAGGGTGACGTCTTCGGCCCCCGCCATTCTCGCTCTCGAGACGGATTCGGCGTGGGTCGTGATCCTTGCTGTGTCGGTAGTGACCCTGGTCATCGTGGGACTACTCAGACGACTGATAGGCCGGCCGGGTGGGTTGTTCTCGGGGCTTTTGTTGCTGCTTCCGCTCGTCACACCATTGCTGGCCGCGTTCGTGTACGAACAGGCAGTCCTTCCGGAGATCGCGGTGCTGCAACCGGCGGCCACGACACTTCTCGATCGATCCGAGAACCTCATGCACCTCTTGCTCGTCGATGACGGATCCGACAGAGGGTTCACTCTCTACGCCCTCAGCGGATCTGCCGGTCCCTGGTTGGTTCTGATAGGTGCCTCGGCGACGTCGTTCATGTTGTTGAGAAGGTTGGCGGGCCGGATCATCGTCGCGAGAACGATCAAGCGTTCGGTGCGTCCCGACCCCCGGCTCCACGGAGAGGTCGAAGAGTGGACCGAAGAACTCGCGGCTGAAAGCGGCCTCAAGCACATCCCTGAATTGCTCGTCATGACGAGCGGGGTCGGAGCGTTTGCCACTGGGGGAGGAAAGTCGAAGATTGTGATCTCGGAGGATCTCTTGTGTGATCTCGAACCCTCCGAGGTCCGGGCGATCCTGGCTCACGAGATCGCGCATCTGCAGGCGAAGGACGTTCAATTGATGTCCGTCGCGGGCGTCCTTCGCGATCTGGTTGCGTGGAATCCGTTCGCCCACGTCGCCTACAGACGCCTGGCCGTAAATCGAGAGCTGGAAGCGGATCGACGCGCCGCCGAGGCAACCAAGGATCCGCTCGCCGTTGCATCGGGGCTTGTGAAGATCTGCGAACTGATGAGGAGCCGATCCAGTTCGCGCTATCCGGCGCCGGCGTTTTTGCGTTCGCGTGGTCGCCTGAAAAGAAGGGTGTCGGCCCTGATCGCTCTGGCCGACGGAGGAGCGGTCGCGGCGAGGCCCGCCGCCTCGGCTCCTTACCTGATTGCAGCTCTGCTGGCGTTGGTCCTCGGGCTCGAGGTGGCGCACGGGATCACCCGGGACGCGGGTTCGGGCCTCGCCATCATGTTCGGGTCCTCGGCCGAACCAGAGCCCTGGTACGGCGACACCTTCACCCGCCGGGCGAAATGGCAACACGGCGAGATACCCGAATCACCCTCGAAGGCGGATTCTCAATTCATCAAGAGGGCTCGCCGGCTCGAGGTGACGGCCCCCTACTCCGCCGTCTTCTTCTCGATGCGGAGGCGCGACCTCCCCCGGTGGAAGAAGCAGATCGCCGACGTCGCGCGCCGCCGGGGAATCTCTCCGGACGAGGTCTTGAGCCGCACCTCCGACATGCAGGCCGTACCCCTGATGTCGGACAGCGGTCTTGGGATTTACCGGCTGAACCAGCTCCGATGAGGCGCCCGGCCGGGCCTTGCCCGGTTCTTCTCGGGCGTATTAGAGTTCAACGACAGCAGTAGTAGGGGGAGCCCAGGTTGAGTCAAATTGCATCCGACGTTTCTGGCAGGCCCACCCTCGGCCCCGAGGGCACTGCTCAGATCGTCGGGAAGAGCCCCCGCCGGCTGTTCTGGGATCGCTTCAAGCAGGACCGCGTCGCCTTTGTGGGTCTCGGCTTCATCATCTTGCTCTTCCTTCTCGCGCTACTGGCCCCGATCGTCTCCGAGGTCGTTGGTCACGGGCCGGAGCAGCAGTTCAAGGTGATGGAAGACGAGTTCGGCTTTCCCAAGGGCCCCACCGGGAACTTTTACTTTGGCGCCGACAACGCGGCCCGCGACCTCTTCATCAGGGTCGTCTACGGGACGCGCACGTCGTTGCAGGTGGCGGTCTTTGCGACCGGCATCGCGGTGGTAATCGGGGTGACCCTGGGGTTGGTCGCAGGTTTCTTCAGGGGCTGGATCGACACGGTCATCTCTCGAATGATCGACATCGTGTTGTCGTTGCCGCTCGTCCTCTTTGCCGTCGGGATAGCCGCGGCGTGCTCTACGGATGAGGAGGGCTGTCGCATCGGATGGGAACCCCTGCAATTATCGATCAAGCCGGGTCTCGGCATCGTCGTCGGCATCATCGCCCTGTTCTCCTGGCCCTATATCGCCCGCATTGTGCGGGGCAACACGTTGACTATCCGGGAGAAGGAGTTCATTGAAGCGAGCAGGTCGCTGGGAGCGGGCAACATCCGAATCATGACTCGGGAAGTGCTGCCGAACCTGGTCGCTCCCATCATTGTGTACGCGACGCTCGTGATTCCCAACAACATAGTCTTCGAGGCGGCGCTTTCCTTTCTCGGTTTAGGAGTGCCCGACAGGACTCCTTCCTGGGGGGCAATGCTCGACGACGGGTCGAGGCTCTTCGACGAGGGGGCATGGTGGATGATCGTGTTCCCAGGACTGTTTCTCGTTATGACTACTCTTGCGTTCAATCTCGTCGGCGATGGGCTGAGAGATGCACTCGACCCGAAGTCGGCGCGATAGGGAGAGGGACCGGCCGACCGAGAAAAGGAGGTTGAACAGGGGCAAGCGATTTGAGATATCGATCAACCCGAAGTCTCTAGGAAGGAGCGTGTGTGCGAAATAAGCGATCGTGGTCGGTGATGGCGCTACTGATGGCGCTCACCCTCGTTGCTGCGGCCTGTGGCGGCGACGACGGTGACGGGGACGGTGGCGGACCGACCGAAGTGAGGAAGGGCGGAACGTTCCGAATTTCCGCCGCTTCGTTCGAGTACACGAGCGGATTCGATCCCTCGGGCGAGTACCTCGGTGACAACTGGGCCTATTACACGAATCTTTTGGTCCGAAACCTCGTGACTTACGCTCACGTGCCGGGCCCCGCGGGAAACGAGCTGTATCCGGATCTGGCCGAGGAGATACCCGAGCCTACCGCCGGTGGAACCAAGTACACCTTCACCCTGAAAGACGGGATCGAGTTCTCGCCGCCGGTGGACCGAGAGATCACGTCCGAGGACATCCTGTACGCGTTCGAGCGCATCGGAACGAAGACGGTGGGGGCCCAGTACGGGTCCTACTACTACGACACCATCGAGGGTATGCAGGACTTCTACGACGGTAAGGCCGACACGATCAGTGGCATCGAGACTCCCGACGAGAAGACGATCAGCTTCACTCTCACGAGGCCGACGGGAGACTTCCTCTTCCGGCTGGCGATGCCGGCTACAGGGCCCATTCCTCCAGAGGTGGGTGAGTGCTTCGAAAAAGCGACCGAGTACGGCCGTTACCTCATTTCGTCCGGTCCGTACATGGTCGAGGGCTCCGAGGACATGGACATCTCGAGTTGCGACACCATGGAGAAGCTCTCGGGGATCGACCCGAACAGTCACATGTTCTTCGTGCGCAACCCCAACTACGATCCCGCGACCGACGATCCCAAGATCAGGGAGAACAACGTCGACCGATTCGAGATCACGATCAACACGAACACGGATGACATCTTCGAGAAGATCCAGGCGGGCGAGCTCGAGGCCACCACGGAGAACGCACCCTCCGAGGTCGTGCGCGAGTACGTGACGAACGAGGATCTCTCGGAGCTATTGGACGTCAATCAGGGAGACCGCACCAACTACATCACCATGAATCTCACGCAGCCGCCGTTCGACGACATTCACGTTCGGAAGGCCGCGAACCTTGTGATGGACAAGGACGCGCTGCGGCGGGCCTGGGGTGGACCTACGGCCGGCGATATCGCCACTCACATCATCCCTCCGCTGATGACCGGTGGTTCTCCGACGGGTGAGGAATACAACCCCTACGAAACCCCGGACCACGCCGGCGATATCGAAGCGGCCAAGGAGGAGATGAGTCAGTCCAAGTACGACAGCGACGGTGACGGAGTTTGCGACGCACCGGAGTGCCAGGGGGTCTTGCACTTCACCGACCGCGTCCCTCCGTACGACGACATGGTTCCGGTCATCGAACAGCAGCTCGCTCAGATCGGGATCGAGATTGAAACTCGGCAGCTATTGGACTCGTACCCCCCGATACAAACTCCCTCCAAGGGGATTCCCATCGCCTCGAGGACGGGTTGGGGTAAGGACTACCCGGACCCGTTCACGTTCATCGATCCCCTCTTCAGCGGAACCTCGATCGTCAAGGAAGGGAACACGAACTACTCGTTGGTTGGGATCACCCCCGAGATAGCGGAGTCGATCAAGCTGCCGGAGGACTCCGTCGTCGAAGGCGTGCCGAACATCGACGCCGATATCGACGAATGCGCGGAGCTCGCGGATCAGGAGCGGATCGATTGCTTCATCGAGATCGACCAGAGACTCATGGAGGAAGTTGTTCCCTGGATTCCATACCTCTGGGTCAACGAGATCCATCCGTTGGGTCCGGGCGTCGCGGAATACGTCTACGACCAGTTCACGGGTGAGGGCGCATGGTCGAAGGTGGCCGTGAACCCGGCCGGACAGGAGGGCTTGGACTAGAGGGTTCTCCCGCCAATGCGTCAGGAGAGCCGCCCCGCCTGGGGCGGCTCTCCTTTACAATTCATCGGCCGGTCGCCCCGGGTGACCGATCGGTTAAGGAGCGGAATATGTTTCGCTACGTGATCAGGAGGACGC
>JALZEK010000126.1 GCA_030862065.1 Actinomycetota bacterium
AGGTTCGATCGAAGAGGGGCGCGAACTGCTCACAATCGCGATTGGACGACATTTGCGAAGCGACGTTCCGCTCGGTGTGTTTCTCAGTTCCGGCCTCGACTCGACCGCGATCGCGGGCTTTGCCCAGACCGCGGCCTCGGGTGAGATCCATGCCTTCACGGTCTCATTCCCGGACGACCCTTCCTTTGACGAGATCGCCGTGGCGAGAAAAGCCGCGGACAGAGTGGGTACCGCCCATCACGAGATCCCGGTCGATCACGGAACCGCCCTGGCCTGGGCCGAGGACGGCCTCTATGCAATGGACCAGCCCGCCCTGGACGGGCTCAATACCTACGTCGTCTCCCGAGCGGCCCGGACCGCAGGTCTGACCGTCGCCGTCTCCGGCCTCGGGGGAGATGAGATGTTTGCGGGCTACTCGTCGTTCCGGGAGGTCCCCCGCTGGAGAGGCCTCGCCAGAATGACCTCTCCTATCCCCTCCCCGCTTAGAGCGGTGATCGCGTCCGTGGCCGCGGCAAAACGAGGCCCAACGGCTCAGAGCAAGGCCAGAGATATAGCGCGCTCGAGCGGCAGCCTCACGCATCTATATCTCCACTATCGACGCGCCCTCTCCAACGGCTCGCTGCGCACTCTCGGCTTGATTCCGAAAGAGATCGGACTCGACGACTCCTACCTCCCCCCGGGGGCGGGAGTCGACGGCTGCGAGGTGGCCGACGATCCGGTGGCAACCATCGGGCGGCTGGAATCCGCCTTTTATCTGAGAAACACGCTGTTGCGGGACTCGGACGTCTTCGGCATGGCGAACTCGCTCGAGATCCGGGTCCCCTTTCTGGACCGCGCGGCCGTGGAATGGGCGGGGTCGCTTCTCGGAGAGGCGGTCCTGCCGGAAGGAAAACCACTCAAGCATCTGCTCCGGCTGATTGCCTCCGACTTCTACTCGGAGGAACAACAGGCGCAACCAAAAAAGGGCTTCGTCCTCCCACTAGCCAACTGGATCGAGGGACCTCTCAAAGAGTTCGTGCACGATGGGACTGCGGCTCTAAAGTCGGCCGGCGTCGTCGAGCCCGGCGCCGTGGACGACATCAAAAAGAATCTGGAGAACCGCCCGCACAGCTCGGCGTGGTCGCGCCTGTGGACACTTGCGGCATTGGGGCACTGGCTCGGAAACGCCAAGTCGAGGGCGGCGACGTAATCCGATGGAATCACTTGCGGTCGTCCTCCTGACCCACGATGAGGAGGCCAACCTTCCATCACTTCTATCCAGTCTCGACGGGTTCACCAAACGCCTCTTCGTCATGGACTCCGGCAGCAACGATCGCACGGTGGAGATTGCCGAGCGGGCGGGAGCCACGGTCTGGCGCCACCCGTTCGACGACTACGCCTCCCAGCGGAATAGGGCTCAAGAGAAACTCCCCGACGACGTTCAATGGGTTCTGCATCTGGACGCCGACGAACGCCTCACGCCCGAGCTCAGAGAGGAAATCAAGAGGACTATGGACGCCCCCCCGAAAGGCGTCGACGGGTTCATGCTCCGGCAACGGACCGTCTTCATGGGTAGGTGGATCAAGCACGGAGGCCACTACCCCGCGTTTCATCTGAGGCTCTTTCGCAAGGGATCGGGTCGGTGCGAGGAACGACTCTACGACCAACATTTCGTCGTGGAAGGCCACATCGAACGTCTGAAGAACGACTACGTCGATGTCGTCGCGTCCGATGTCGAAACATGGACAGCCCGGCACGTTCGCTGGGCGGGATTGGAGGCCGAGGAAATCATGAATCCGAGCGTGGGGCGAACGCGCGTGCGGCCCGCGCTTTTCGGCAATCCCATCGAAAGAAGAAGATGGTTAAGAGAGAAAGTCCTGTACCGGCCGCCCCTATTCCTTAGAGCGTTCCTCCACTTCTTGTACCGGTACTTCCTAAGGCTCGGTTTCCTGGACGGCAAGGAGGGATTGATCTTCCACTTCCTGCAGGGATGTTGGTATCGCTTCATGGTGGACGCAGTCGTATATCAGCGACGGCAGGCTTTTGGCAACTCGGCTCAGCCATTTCGTGCGGAGAAAACTAAGTGAGTGGCTCGAGATTGAGCGACTATCTCAAGCGGCCATTCATCGCCCTTGCTGTTCCGTTCGAATTCAGCCTTAAGACTGGTCACCTCAGGAGCACTTTTTCGCGACGCTCTCAAGACGCGCGCGGTGCACCTCTTCCCTGGTATACGTATCCGGCCATCCATTTCCTCGAAGGGATCAATTTCTCCTCCGCGCGGGTCCTTGAGTTTGGGGGCGGCCAGTCGACACTATGGTGGGCAGAGCGGGCCACAAAGTTATTGACCATCGAGGAGGACCCTCGTTGGTCGGATTGGCTCGCAGAGAAAACCTCCGGACTCAACCACGTGGAGTGTGTGTTGCGGGAGAACCTCCAAGACTACGCCGATTACCCAGCCGGGCAGGAATTCGACGTCGTCATCATCGACGGCGGTGACCGCTATCTCTGCAGCCAAACAGCGCTTAAGGTCGTCCGCGCCGAGGGATTAATCCTCCTTGACAACGCTGAAGGGTTCTGGGGGCAGGAAGGTACCTACCCGGTTATCGACCTGTTGCAAGAGTCCGGATATTCAAGGATTGATTTCTATGGCTATGCCCCTGGTGTGAGATGGATGCACTGTACTTCCGCCTTCTTTAGAGGACGATGCCGGTTCATCTTTGACTTAGGGCCGCCTCGCCGCGACCCATTGGCCCGAACTGAAAAAGAATCTTGATTGTGGGAACGATGCGAATACTGCTGCTGATTCATCATTTCCCGCCGGACGTCAACTCGACCGGTCTTTTGATGTCGCAGATCTTCGCAAAACTCGCCGAGGAGGGCCACGAAGTGTCGGTCATCTCGACCTTCCCCCACTACGAGGGCTTCAGGACCTGGCCCCAGTACCGCCGCAAGATCTTTGAGCGCTCCACTCATGAAGGCATGAACGTCACCCGCGTCTACTCGTATACATCGGGGACCAAGACGATGCGGCGCAGGCTGGCCAACTACCTCTCCTTCAACCTCTTCGCCCTTTTGGCGGGGCTCTTCCGCAGGGGAACCTACGACCTCGTCTTTTGCACCAACGGGTCGTTCTTCTCCGGAGTAACGGGATGGCTGATCGCCAGAGCCAAACGGGCCCGGTGCGTCTACAACCTGCAGGACCTCTACCCCGAGGTCCCGGTCGCTCAGGGACAGTTGAAGGGTCGCCGGTCAATCAAGATGCTGGCGGCGATCGAATGGTTCATGTACAAGAGGGCCGACCATCTGGTGGTCATCACCGCGGCTTTTCGCGAGAACCTGCGAGACAAAGGCGTTTCATTGAACAAGGTCTCGATAATCCCCAACTTTGTGGACACTGAATTCATTACGCCGTTGCCGAAAGAAAATGAGTTCAGTTCGAAGCACGGCTTCGATGAGAAGTTCCTCATAAGTCATGCGGGCAACATCGGCTATGTCTACGACCTCGGCACCCTGCTCGAGGCCGCGCACGCCTTACGCGATCAAGACGACATCCTCTTTCTGATCGTCGGCGACGGTGTGGCCCGAGGCGAGCTCGAAAGAAAGGCCAAGGAACTGGAGTTGCCCAACGTTCGCTTCATGGGTTTCCGGCCGGTCGAGGAGCTTCCGTTGTTGCGCGCGGCCTCGGATCTGCAACTCTCCCTATACAAATCGGGATCGGCGACCTACTCCATGCCGTCGAAGGTCTACGAGATCATGGCCAGCGGCCGGCCTCTGTTGGCGAGCGCGGATCCAGACAGCGATATCCGGCGTCTTGTCGAGTCGGTCGGTTGCGGCGTGTGTGTCACACCAGGCGATCCCGATGCTCTGATCGACGCCATCAAGAGCCTCTTCGAGGATCCGGCCGCTCGGGAGTCAATGGGCAAGAGAGGACGGGCGGAGGCTGAGACCTCCTACTCGCTGAGCACCGTAACCGGGCGATATCGTCACCTATTCGAGCAAATGGCCACAAAGAATTAACCCGAACCCCCCTTTTTCGTGCACCGGGGCATCCGCTAACATGGCAAGACCTGGCTCTAGGCGTTTAGGGATGCCCTTTGATCAAACGACACGACTTTGCAACCGCACAGCAAGATCTTCAGACCTCAGCAGAGCAATCGCTCGCTGAGGGGTCTTACCTCCGCATCTCCGCACCCGTCGTCAAGTCGGAGCCGCGCTTCAAGAGGCCTCTCGACATCGTAGTCGCCGTCATCGGGCTGGTGCTGTCGTCACCCATCTGGCTTGTGGTCGGGCTCACGATCCTGCTCCACCGCGACGGAACCATCCTCTACCGGCAGCAGCGGTGGGGGCGGGGGGGAGCGCCGTTCACCCTCTACAAGTTCCGCACGATGGTCGCCCATTCGGATAGACATGAGATCCGGCAGGCGAGCGAGAACGACGAGCGCATCACCAACTTCGGCCGCCTTCTGCGGGTGACCGGGATCGACGAGCTCCCCCAACTCATCAACATCCTCAAAGGGGAGATGAGCTTCGTCGGACCCAGAGCTCTCGCGGTCGGGGAGACGTTTCCTCCGAACGGCCAAAAGACCCCGGTCCCTTACGAGGAAACACCGTTCTTCTTCAGTCGTCTTTCGGTGCGTCCGGGTCTGACCGGACCCGCCACCGTTTATCTGCCGCGCGACGCTCATCCCAGAGACAAGTTCGAGCAGGACCTGGCCTACATCGAACGCCAGACCTTCTGGCTCGACGTGAAACTCATCACACTGTCCCTATGGATCAGCG
>JALZEK010000135.1 GCA_030862065.1 Actinomycetota bacterium
TTGCAGTCTCGCGAGCCAAGCTCTTCGTAAAGGAAATCACGGCTCCTTTCGCGCCCGAGTAGACCGCCTCGCCGGTACTGCCCACTCGTCCCGCGTCCGACGCGATGTTCACGATCGCCCCATGCCCCCGCTTGATCATGCCGGGAACGATCGCCTTGCAAGTCCGAAGAACTCCCAGATAATTGATCTCAACGACCTTGCGCCAGAAGTCCTCATATGTGTCCACGAACAGGTGATGCTCATCCCATCCGGCATTGTTAACGAGGCCCGATGTCGCACCTAGTTCCTCCTCGATGCGTGCAACTGCATGGGCGACCGATTCCGAGGAGGTCACGTCCATCACGACAGGTATGCATCTGGATACACCGGCATCCAATTCCCTTGCCGTCACTTCGAGGAGGTCGGCTCGGACGTCGGTGACGGCACAATGCCATCCCACCTCGAGCAGTGCTTCCGCAATCGCACGGCCGATTCCTCGGGCGGCACCGGTGACGACAGCTACTTTCGGTTCGCGTCGGCTCATCACCTGATCCTCCCACCACGACGGCGCGTTCTCAGGCTTCGAATAGTGCCCCAGTTCCTCCAGCAGACGACGCGTTTCCCATCGACCAGGGCTCGAGGAACCGTTTCTCCTTACCGGGGTGCTACACTGACATCCACGAAGCACAATCAACCGAATGTTGAAGTTGAGTTTGGGTATTTTGCGCCTCTCTTGACCTTCGTTCATGAGTCTAGGGAGGTGTTTTACTTCATGGAAAACGGAACCGTTAAGTCGTTTGACGACGCCAAGGGTTACGGCTGGATCGTCCCTACGGATGGCACGAAAGATCTTTTCGTGCATCAGCGCAACATCCTCGGCGACGACATCAGGATGCTGCCGGTCGACGCTAAGGTCACATACGAGTCGCGTACGAACGACAAGGGTCTTGAGGCGATCAACGTATCGCTGAGTAAGTAGTACCAGTAACGACAAGCGGGGGCCTTCGGGCCCTCGTCTTCGCGCCCGCCCTTTTGATCCGCCGTTGGCTTAGGTTCGCTAGGGTCAAGGACTCCGACAGTTCCTCGTGTTTGCGTCGGACGGAACCCCATGGTGGGATCGTTTCCAGAACCATGGGTGTGGATGAACGAGGTCAATCCTCGCCGAGGAAAAGATGGGGGTCGCCCCAGGGATGGCTTAGATGCGTGGCGTGGATCCTGGGGGCTTACATGGCACTCGCCGTGCTATCAACCGGAATCATGTTCACTGGAGTGTTGGTTTCGAGGGCGCTCGGCAATGATCCTCGAGCCCACGACGACTCGCTCCCGGACATCAAGCACCTGAGGTGGGTGGACGACAAACTGTTGGCCGGCGCTCAGCCGGACCGCAGGAATTACACGGGTTTGGCCGACCTCGGGGTGTCGCTCGTCGTCGACGTGCGAACCGGTTCCGACGACGATCCGATCCTCGACGACCCTCAGTACCTGGCAACACTCGGCATCGACTATCTACGGCTGCCCATCCGCGACGGCCGCGTCCCGGGCGACTTTACCGTCCAGCGATTTGTCGCCGCCGTGGGAAGGGCCGACGGCCTCGTGTTCATGCATTGCGGCGGAGGGGTGGGCCGATCCGGTTCGCTCCAAGCAGCGTACGAGGCCGCCCACGGACGCGATCCCTCGTTGGGGGAGCAACTCGCTATCGGCCCCCCATCGGTGGAGCAAGCTTGGTTCGTAGTGTCGGCCGATCCCGGCGAAACGCCGAGTGAGAACCTGGCAGTTTCGATAGTAAGCCGTATGTTGGACGCGCCCCGGCGAGTCCTCAGTCTGATCAAGTAGATCCGACGAATTAACCACAGCTTCCTGAGGGGGGGATTCAGAGGGTTTTCTTCCCAATACCAATCCCGTACGGCACTCTGTTTCTCGGTGCGTTGATTTAGCTTTGGGCTCATGACTGGGCAAAGGAAACAGGGACTTTGATGAGGATGGTCTCTAGACGAAAGGCGGGCACGGTCGGTCAACTGATCGCGCTCGTTATTACGGCGAGCCTGGCATCGTCCTGCACGCAGGGCGAATCCTCGTCTCCCACGACGAAGCGGCAAGTTACGTCGGCGACTCCCACCCCGAGCTCCCCGGACAAAACTCTCCACCGCAATCGGGAGCCGAGGATCACGATCGAGACAGCAGGCGAGCTCTACGACCCTTCGTTCGGGGTCGTCGAGTTCTGGGTCTGTCGCGGGAGGGATTCCCGCTGCCATGCTCGGCTCTTCATCAAGTCCCGCGCACAGCAATGGAGAGAGATCACTCCCTCCGCAATTCCCACCGGGAGTTCGTTGCATGACTCTTTTTTCCTGGACCGCGACCATGGGTGGTCACTGGTTGGGAACTGCGCGACCGCTACGTCCTCCCTTTATCGGACGACGGATGGGGGCCGCACGTGGGCGCGATCCAATCCAAAGGTTTCTACCAGTTGTCACGCCGGATCTGTGTTTTCCGTCGATTTTGCCGACCCCGTGCACGGGACTGTCACGAAGAGCAACTCCGTAGGACAGTTCGCTTACTTCTTTCGAACGTTCGATGGTGGCGACACGTGGGGCAAAGAGATCGATCTGCCGGTCGCGGCAGACGTGCGATTTATCGATGAATTCAGAGGATGGACGGGCGAGGCTTTCTGGCCGGGCCCGAAAACTTACTCCAGCGTTGACGGGGGAAAAACCTGGACTCCGCGAAGGATTGCCTTGAGCGCTGATTTCCGCGGCCGCCAACCACGCTACGGCTTGCCAACCTTCTTCGACGAGAGCATGGGAGTACTTCCAGTCACCTTCTTGCGGCACAGAAAAGCCGATGCCGCTTTCTTCTCGACTTCGGACGGAGGCCAAACGTTTTCTCTCGCCTCCAGCGTTAAGGCAAATGCAGCGATCGGGCGACCAGCCACTTCTATCGTGTCCCCGACGACTTGGTGGGCCTTATTTCCAACCGAACCTCCGTCAATCTTCCTCACAACCAACGGGGGGCAGAACTGGAAAAGGATCACGCCTGTCGGGTTGTCTTCCTCTGGGGAACTGAGTGCCGTCAGCGATAAGCAAGCTTGGACTTCAACCAGCGACGGCCTGTACGAAACGGCTGACGGAGGGACAACCTGGCGCCGAATGCGCCCACCGGCTTCGTTACGGAGATCAGTTCGTAACTAACCGAGTCCCCGCTATCGCAAAGGCACCTGCGGTGAGAGCGCGGACCGTCAGGCTGCCGACGCGTCGGCCTGATCGCTGGGCGACGGTCTTTTCGCCAGAATCCACACTGCGAACGCGGCAACGGCTAAGCCGGTCATGCCGTCGGTCCAGATCAAGACGTTCATCTTCAATGAAAAATCGTCGAAACCATAAAAGTAGTGCCCCAGGCTGCTGACTCCGGTGTTCGAGTACAAGAGCAGATACAGGCCGGCGGTCGTTGTTTGGCCGGCTCGGTAGAACAGATAGCCCGCGATCCCCAGAAGCGTAAGTAGGCCCCAAGTGATGAAGATGGTCTCAGTCGAAAGCCAATCCGGCTGGGGATAGTCCTCGATAAAGAGCGCGTTGTCGGTGTAGTGGGCGGCGGTTGAAGCAACCGACGCCCCAACCACCAAGAGCAGAACTCTAGGTGACAGCGGCACCGGCCGTTAGTTTCGAGAGGATGCGGGCGGGGGCGAGGATATCGACCGCCCGCTCTGCTTTCACGGGATCGCCGATCACGCGAGTGCGACCGGATTCCTGTGCTTCCGCCGGGCTGATCGCGCCGAAGCCGACCGCCATGAAAGTCTCCAGGTCGGTCTCGACCAAGAGGTCCGCGGCCTCGGGGGCGCGTCCGGCCCTAACCGTGACGTCGCCGTCGGCAACGTTCACCCAAAAGGTCGACCCGTTGATGTGAAACTCGTAGATCTCCCACACGCCTTTGGCCGCGTCGCGGTTCGCGAATTCCTCCATGGCGGGCAATAGCCACTCGAGTTCGAACGCCTCGTCGCCCTCGTAGGTGCCGAGGAACTGAACTCCCCATCTCGCGAGCTCGAGCATCGCGCCCTCGAGACCCCTCGCCTTTTCGGTCAACTCGTACACGTTCGTGGCGGAGGGAGGGGCGAGACGGCGACGCCGGACCAGCCCCGCGGCCTCGAGCTCCTTCAGTCGCCGGCTCAATAGGTTGGGAGCGATTCCGTCGAGCCGCTGCTGGAGGTCGGTGAAGCGCTTCGGCTGAAAGAACAGCTCGCGGACAACCAGCATCGCCCAGCGGTCCCCGACCACGTCCATAGCCCGGGCCAGGGGACAGTATTGGTCGTAGGTTCGTCCCATAGTTGACTTCCTATTATATGTCTACTTGACGGAATATAGTAGGTACTATAGAAAGTCAAGTATGGGCCGTTTGGGCCGGTTCGTCGTGGGCCATCCTCGGATGCTTCTCGTCGCATCCGTCGTCTTCATCGCCCTCGCCGGAGCCTTCGGTGCCGGAGTGGCCGACCATCTCTCGACCGGTGGTTTCGAGGATCCCGCAAGCGAGTCCACCCGCGCCGCGGCCCGCATCGAGGAGGCCTTCGGGATCGCCGATCCCGACGTCGTGCTCCTCGTGGAGGCGCACAGCGGATCCGTGGACGATCGGGAGGTCAGGGCCGCGGGACTCGAGCTTACGGGCGCGCTGGCGGCCGAGGACGGCGTGGGCCGGGTCGACAGCTATTGGAGCCTTGGAGGGGCTCCCCCGCTGCGCAGTCTCGACGGCAGCAAGGCGATGGTGCTGGCCAATCTCGAGGGATCGCAGAACGACAAGAACGAAGTACTCGAGAAGTTAACGCCGGAGTACACGGGTTCGACCGCCGCAATCAAGGTGTCGGTGGGCGGCTTCGCCGAGGTCTTTCGCCAGGTCACCACCCAGGTCGAGAAGGATCTTCTGCGCGCCGAGATGATCGCCATCCCCATTCTCTTGATCCTTCTGCTGTTCGTATTCCGCAGCGCCGTCGCCGCTTCGCTTCCGTTGGGGGTCGGTCTCGTCGCCGTGCTCGGAACTCTTCTGATCTTGAGGTTGGTGGCGGCGGTAACGGAGGTATCGATCTTCGCCTTGAACCTCACCACGGGTATGGGCTTGGGGCTCGGCATCGACTACAGCCTGTTCATCGTTTCGCGTTTCCGCGAGGAGCTGGCCCGCGGCAAACCGGTGAACGACGCGGTGGTGCGAACGATCGAGACGGCCGGACGCACCGTTCTCTTCAGCGCGATCGCCGTGGCGGCGTCGATGTCGGCGCTGCTGCTGTTCCCGATCGTCTTCCTCAAGTCTTTCGCCTACGCAGGCATCCCCGTCGTGGCTCTCGCGGCGGCGGGCGCGACGGTTACGCTTCCTGCCCTTCTCACGATCATCGGCCCCCGCGTGGACTCGCTGGCGATCCGTAAGAAGACGGGGGCCGCGGCGGAGGGACGCGCATGGCATCGAATCGCCACGTTCGTGATGCACCGTCCGATTCCGATCGCGGCCGTCGGGATACCGATCTTGCTGTTCCTTGGGGCCCCCTTCCTCGGTGTCGAGGTAGGCCTCCCCGACGATCGCGTCCTGCCCCCGGGCGCGCCGGGACGAGTTGTCTCCGATGAGATCCGGGCCGACTTCGCCGGAAACGAGGCTTTTGCGCTCTCCGTGTTGGCGGACGGAGTCAACGCAGAGCAATCGCGACGCGAGATCTCGACCTATGCGACGAGGCTCTCGCGACTCGAAGAGGTGGCGCGCGTTGATTCTGCCGCCGGCAGCTACGTGAGTGGGCAACTGCTGTTCAACTCGCAGTTGCTCGAGAACCGGCTGTCCGCGGACGACGCGACCTTCCTCTCCGTGGTAATGAGCCCGACGGTTGAGACCCAGTCTCCGGAGGCCGAGGCCGTTGTGCGACGCATCCGCGCGATGGACGCGCCGTTCCCGGTGGAGGTCACCGGTGCCTCCGCCGCGCTCGTGGACGGCAAGCGGGTAGTGCTGGCGCGTTTCCCCTTTGCCCTCGCGCTAATAGGTCTGGTGACGTTCGTCGCGCTGTTCCTGCTGTTCGGAAGCGTGCTGGTGCCGATCAAGGCGGTTGTGCTCAACCTCCTGAGCCTCACCGCCACGTTCGGGGCGATGGTATGGGTCTTCCAGGAAGGCCATTTCTCCGGGGTGTTCGACTTCACGCCCACCGGGACCCTGATCTTGTCCAACATCATCCTGATGTTCTGCATCGCCTTTGGTCTGTCCATGGACTATGAGGTTTTCCTCCTGTCGCGCATCAAGGAGGAGCACGACCGCACCAATGACAACGAGTCCTCGGTCGCGCTCGGACTCGAGAAGACGGGCCGAATCGTCACGGCGGCCGCCGTGCTGATCGCCGTCGTGTTTGTAGCGATGATCAGCTCGGGGGTCTCGTTCATCAAGATGTTCGGGATGGGACTGGCGCTGGCGGTGATCATGGATGCCACGCTGGTGCGCGCCGCCCTCGTCCCCGCCTTTATGAAGCTGATGGGTTCGGCCAACTGGTGGGCTCCGCCGGCGCTGAGACGCATTCATGAGCGATTCGGAATTCGCGAAACCGCGGTGGGAGGTGTCGAGAGTGAAACGGCTTAGCTATGTGATGCTCGCGCTCGCTTTTCTTGCGTCCGCATGCGGCGGACGCGCGCCGGAGCCCACATCAGACGATGATGGGATCGCGGCGCTCGAGGAAGGTGAGGACGCCGACGCGGGTGACAAAACTTCGGTCGGGGGCGGAACCAAGGCCGACAAAAGGAAGGACAAGGGCGCCGCCGAGAAGCGGGGAACCAAAAAGGGAAAGAGCGAGAAGAGTTCCGGCTCCGGAGGTGGGACGACCTCGTCCACCGACGCGGGCGGCGGCGGCGCGGCCACCGGC
>JALZEK010000138.1 GCA_030862065.1 Actinomycetota bacterium
GGTTTTTTCGCCTGGATTGCATGGATCGACTCCGGATTTCGCCGACCTTCCCGCGCTCTTCGAAGAGTACGGCGTCGATCTCGTGCTTACGGGTCACGACCACCTCTACGCGGTCACCAAACCGCAGAACGGTCTTCGTTACGTGGTCACCGGCGGGGGAGGGGCCTCGCTGTATCCGTGCGTGCCGGCGTACTTTTCCGAGGTCTGCGAGGTCCGCCACCACTTCCTCTTCGTCGAGGCGACGCAACGACGGATCAGGGTTTGGGCCGTTGGTACTGCCGGGGCCCCCTTCGACCGGTTCACCACCCGAGGCCTCGACTAGCCCCCGACGCCGAGGCGGTGCCCACTAGCGGAACGTGTAGTCCTTACCTCCGTAGGCCCGGAGTGCGGCGAGATAGAACATCGCCTGGTTCCAGACGTGCGGTTGGGAGACCATGGTCGTAACCCTGGCCTTCTTGCCCGGCGGATACTTCATCCATTCCTCGCCGAGGAGACCGGTCTCGTTCGTCGTGGCGACTCTGGCAATCCAGGCAAGTGCCCGGCGAATGCGCCTGACGCGCTTCGCGCTGTTCGACCACTCGTGAAAGTTTCCGAGCAGCGATCTCGGCTCGAGCCGCCCGCGCTTGGCCTCCCCGTCGAAAACCCTGCGGAAGTGCTTCCAGTTGACGGCTGCCTGGGACTCTGCCCGGGCCGCGCGGTCGTCGAGGAATCGGACCGGCCACAGCAGCGCGCCTCCGATCTCGTAGTTGCGCGTGTAGCATTTGCATTGCGAATTGAAGAAGGTCATGTCGATGGCGTCGCCCAACTCGTTGCGACGAGCTCTCCAGGCGGCGCGGTTTGCCGCCTCTTGAGGACCGATCTCGCTCGCCGCTTTGGCCGCCGAGTCGAGACCCAGCCACACCGCTTGAGCGCCGACCAGGGTTTGTCTTACGACGGGGTCGTCCTCCTCGTTGGCCGGGCAGTGCAGGAAGGTGGTCGGGTCCCTGCATGCCTCGGTCAAATAGGCGGCGGCCAGCCTGATCTTCGGATAGACGTCGAACAGATATCTCACGTTGCCCGTTTGCCGGAAGTGTTCCCAAAGCGTCCAGATCCCGAGGCCGGTCTCATCGATCTCGTAAGGGATCTGGTGCGGGAAGATGCCGCCGGCGGTCCCATCACCGTAGAAGTTCGGGGCCCAGTTGCCGATGGGGACACCGTCGTCGAAGGCCTCCGCCTGCAGGCCGGCGTACATCTTGTTGTGCTTGGTGACGATTTGGTGGAAGCCGGCCGCGTCGAGCGCTGCGTTGATGTACGCACCGTGCCGGATCCAGTCGAGCCCGTAGGGAGACTGGGTCGCGATCGACCCCATGATCAACCCTCGCCGTCCGGTCGTCTGCCTGATCGAGATCAGGGCACGGCGCGCGAGCCGGTCGACGGTGGGGGGAGCGCCTCGGGGGAGCCGCGCGCCGTCGAGCCAATTCTTCCACCACTTCCTCTTGTTATCTGCAACGTTTCCAAAGTTCCTGTCGCGCAGTTCGTTAGTGGTCGCGATGGCCTTCTTCCGGACCAGCCCCGCGGCGAGAATGACCGTCGTGGAGGCCGACCTGCGGTCGCGCAGCGAACGCTGATCCGACAGCGCAGCGTCGACCTGTCCGGCCGCCATGTCCGATCCCGAGAGCTTTCCGTCGATGGAGTCGGAGTAAGAAGTGCCGCCTGCCCCCGTCTCGAATGTGTCCTGCCCTACCTGGTGTGCATCGGAAGAGCCGGCAAAACCCATGGTGAGCGCAACCGAAGATGGATTACCCGTCGAAACATCCGTGCCCGATCTCTGCTGAAGGATCACGTCGTGCCGTCCGACGTACGATGCCCCGTCGTCGTCGTCTTCCTGGGTACACCAGTCGTCGATCGGTTCCCGAGTGGTCTTCGAGAAGACGGGATTGAAGTTAACGAACGAAAAGATCCTGATCTGTCGGGCGTTCGAGCGCCTGGTGCGAGTCACTGTGACGCGTCGCAAGAGCGCGTCGTGCGAAGCCGGGACAACGTCTCTCACGACCGCCTTGAGGCCCGCCTCGCGGTTTCGGAAAACGGTAACGACCTCGTCTCCGTTTTCCCCGGCGAAACGTTGCGATGAAGGCCACTGGCGCAGCCAGTCGAACTTCCACGGAGGCGGATCCTCGCCGTCGGGGCCTCGTCGCCATGCGATACCGAGGAAGGCCCCCTCGTTGGGCAGGGCGCCAAACCGGTTGCGGGATCGATCCGTGGTCCTGTACTTGATCTGGTCGTAGTACGAGGGGGAAGGCCACTTGAACACCGTCACGGTCGCGTCTGAATTCAAGCCCACCGAGAGACGCTGATTGCCGCTGACCGCCGAGATATCGGTCGGTCCGTACTCCTCCGGGGTCGGCTCGTTAGGGTCGTAGCACTCGGAGCCCGTCTGGGCGAACCCGGGCGCGCTCGACGAAACGATCACAAGGGCCAGGGCTGCTGCGGCGAACCGGGCCCCCCGGCGGGGGTCCTTGATCATGTTAGAAGCATAGGGCCGCCGTCGAGAAATCCGATCTCTGGTCCTTCCTCGATTCATCGGGCCGGGGCCTCCCGTGATTCAGCGGAACAGGCGATTCGCACAATGCCGACCGGTTTGGCACTATCTGAGGTGATTCCGTGGTGGTGCGGATCAAAGGGCGGTCAAGGGAGGAACCATGCGCAAGAGGATCCGACTGCGTCATGTGCAATTAATGGTGGTCGTTTTGGGGCTTCTCGTCCCTCAAGTCGTTTGGGCGGGCAACTACACCTCGGATCCTCTCGTACAGGTATCGAGCGTCACGCCTTTTGCATCCAATTGTGGGACGGCCGGACAGGAGGGAACCCTGTATCTGAACAGCGAAGTCGAGCCGTGGGTCGACGTCAACCCGGCCGACTCGGACAACATAGTCGGCTCCTGGCAACAGGATCGTTGGTCAAACGGCGGAGCACGGGGTTTGGTTGCCGGCGTGAGTTTTGACGGCGGTGACAACTGGACCGAGTCGGTGATCCCCGGCATCAGCGAGTGCAGCGGTGGAACCTACGAAAGGGCGTCGGATCCGTGGCTCTCGTTTTCGCCCGACGGTTCGTTACATCACGTGAGCCTATCCTTCAACTTCTTCAGGAACCTCGACAACGCCATCCTGGTTAACAAGTCCGAGGACGGCGGGATCACCTGGTCTGCTCCCAAAACGATCAAGCTGGATACAAGGGCGACCATGTTCAACGACAAGGAGTCGATTACCGCCGACCCGAACGACTCCGACTTTGTGTACGTCGTTTGGGATCGACTGGTATTTCCCTCCGAGCGGGCCGCCCCACCCGCCTCGCTCTTCACGCGCGCGTTCTTGGGTCCGACTTGGTTCGCCAGGAGCACCGACGGAGGCGAGACCTACGAGCGAGCGAGGCCGATATTTGATCCCGGCCGAAACAACCAGACCATCGGAAATCAGATAGTCGTGCAGCCCGATGGGACTCTCTTTGACTTCTTCAATCTGATTCACAGCACGAGAAGGGCTTCGCTCCGTGGGTTCTTCGTCGCGTACCTGACGTCGGAGAATCACGGGCGGACCTGGTCCGGCCCCCAGCGAGTGGCTCGCATGGTCGATCCCTTCGTCTACGACCCGGAAACGGATGATCCCGTCCGAACCGGAGACATCATTCCGGAAGTCGCGGTCGATCCGACCGATGGCGACCTGTACGTCGTGTGGCAAGACAAGCGGTTCGGAGACGGCACATTCGACTCGATCGCGCTGTCCGCATCGACCGATGGTGGTCAAACCTGGTCGGCCCCTGAGAAGGTCAACTTCACTCCCACGAACATCCCGCCGGGAAACCAGCAAGCGTTCACTGCCTCTGTGGATGTGGACGATGCGGGCAACGTCGCGATCACGTACTACGACTTCCGCAACAACACGAGTGATCCGAACACGCTCCCGACGGATTACTTCATCATCCACTGTCACGCGGCAAGCGATTGCTCGGATCCCGACAACTACGAGGACGAGATCCGCCTGACCGACCAATCGTTCGACATGCGGAAGGCCCCGTTCGCTCGTGGGTTCTTCACCGGTGACTACGAGGGTCTGGCGAACGAGGGCCTGGACTTCACCCCGTTCGTCTCGCTGACACACGGCAGCGATCCGTCGAGCGTCTTCTTCACGCGGGTTGGTCCTTAGAGGGTCCATGTATCCCTCCCGAGACCTGTGGTGACTGCGGTGACGGCGGTGCACTTTGCACGCGGTGCACTTTGCACCGCAGTCACCGCTGCGACCAGAGCCTTCCGGCCCATACATATGACCAGGGGGTCCAGGCGACGCTCTGCCCAGCCGTCCTCGGTCATGGGGGTTGCGGATGGGCGAGGGGCTCAGTTGTTGTGTGGGCCGATTATGTAATCCTCGGCGATCTCCACGAGCTCGGCGACGAGGTCTGCCGCGTCGAACAGCTTGTCTCGAGCGAGCTGGTCGCACAGCCCGGCCAAGGCGCTGGCCAGGAAAAGGACGACCAGATCGCCGGTCGCTTGCTCGTCCGGGGCGAGGCTCGTCTCGCGTTCGTCGGGCCCGAGGCTCAAGGCTTTTTCCCAGTGAGCATCACCTCGCGATGCTTCGCCCAGTAGTGCCGTCGGACGGCGGGGCCTTGCGTCCATCCCTTGGGAATTCTGATGGCTTGACCGCACCGATGACACCGAGGGCTCTTGGGCTTACGGGAGCCGGATCGCTTCTTTGCCATGTTCACCTCCTGGCGACCCCGGGAGGCGCGGACGTATCGAACGTTAGGTCGGGGGTGAGACAGAATTCCGGACCGCTCCTGCGACCGCACGCGTGGCCAGGTAACCGAGAACGTCCAGATCGGTCGGCGAGGGCTCGTCGCCGGTGGATCCGCTCGCGGGGGCCGCGACCGCAAAGACGACGTCGCCGTCATAGCGGGTGTGGGCGGGTCGAATCGTGGTGGTGATCCCGTCGGCGCCGCGGGCCGCCAGCCAGCGGGTCGATCTTTTCCCCAGATTTGCCCGCGTCGCCACTATCGCCAAAACGGTGCTGGTTGGAATGGCGTCGTCGGGGGGGAGAGCGGGTCGGTAACTGGGAGCGGGGGCCCGGGTCCCCGCGAGCACTTCGCCGTCTTCGGCGAGCACGTCGCCGACCGAGTTGACGACCGCGAGGGCAGAGACCGTGGCGTCCGCATCCGATACCGTGGCCGCTCCGAGACCTCCGCGCACGGAGTGTTCCAGGCCGGCCCACTTTCCCACCGTCGCGCCCGTCCCCGCCCCCACCGGCCCCGTATCGAAGTCCTCGGACGAGGCATCGCACGCCGCGCGGCCCTGCTCGGCACCGGGCCTGACCGCCGCGTCGCCCGGGCCGAGATCAAATATCACGGCTGCGGGGACGATCGGCACCGGCCCCCTCGGGGTTTGGTAACCGGTTCCGCGCTGCTCGAGCCAGGACACGACCCCGTCTGCCGCAGCCAGGCCGAACGCGCTTCCCCCGGTCAGAAGAATGGCGTGGACCTCGGTCAATTTCCGATTGGTGTGGAGTAGGGCGAGTTCCCTCGAAGAGGGAGACGACCCCCTGATATCGCAGGAGCACACGTTTCCCTGCGGCGGAAGGACGACCGTGCAGCCGGTCCGCGCCGGTTCGTCGGTCCAGTGACCGACTTTGAATCCGTCTTCGAGCCGTGATCTGATCCTTAATCCCTTTCCGGCCGCGTTCCGTAAGGTCGTGACGTGAGCTTAGGGCAGCACGGACAAAGCGACGATCTGAGGAGCGGTTCGAGAGCCGGCCGACGAGTTCCCTCGGGTATCCGGCTTGTCGGCGATCTCACCTTCGACGCGCTCGTGATGTTCGCGTGGCTTCTCCTTATCGGAGCCGCCCTCGCGATTGCCGCAAAGCTCCAGGCTCCCGACATCGGCGCGGGCGCGAGCGCTTTCTCGGTCTTCGAGACGATCGTCGTTATCTCTCTCGGCTGTCTTGGGGCACCGGTCTCGATAGGAGAAATAGAGATAGCGGTCGTGCCGCTCGGTGTGCTGCTCGCCTTCGGCCTTGTGGTCGTGCGGGTCGTGCGGACCAGAGAGAACTCAGGCTTTGGAGATATGCCAACGTCGTCCCGACAGAGTGACGGCGCGCGTCTGGCGCGCGGCATGGCGGTGGTTCCGTTCTTTGCTGCCATTTGCGCTCTGGCCGCGGCGATCTTTCGGTTGGGAGGAGAGGCCCCCGTGCACGCGTCTCCCGCGTACGCCGCGGTCTGGGGAGCGGTGTGGTGCGCACTGTTCGCCGGGGTCGGGATGGCACCGAGAACAACCGGTGCCGGCAAGTTGTTCAACGACCTTAGTGCGGAGGGGGCCGGGGACCGGAGCCTCTCCGCACCTGCGGTGTCTCTGGTCGCGTGCACCGCGGCCGGGTTTGTTCTGGCGGCGGGGGCGGCGGCTCTGGGTCTGCTCGTAAAGATCGCAGACTCAATCGGCGATGGAGCCGCAGCCGCGGCTGGAGCCCTGCTGCACGACCTCGCCTTTTTTCCAAACCTGACGGTGGCGGTATCTGCGCTGGCGGTTGGGGCTCCGGTCGAGGCGGGGAGCGCACTTACTCTCGGCGGTGAGGTCAAGCCCTTGCCCGAATATTCACTGTGGGACTGGGCCGGAGGTCCCACACCGGTCCTCGCCTTTTTCTTGCTAGCGATCCCGGTGATCGCCGGTGTGGCGGCCGGGGCCGCGGCCCGGCGAGCGTCCCGCTCCCGCGCCCAGGCCGCCGCCGCGACGCTCCTTGCGGCCGCGGGCTTCGGGGCCCTTCACGCCACTCTCGCCTGGCTGGCCGACGCGCGTTTGGCCGCGGGGACGATAGGGGAAGAGGGTTTCGCCCGAGTCGCCCCCGCGCCGACCTCGGGCGGGCTCGCACTACTGTGGGTCGCGGTGATCGGCGTGGCGAGCGTCGCAGTGACGGATCGGCTTGGAACGAGCCACCGGCGCCGGTCAAATCAAAGAACGAACGATTCGCACACCGAAACCGGAGGCCGTCGGTGACAATCAAGATTTTTCATCACCAAGAGGTCGGTCCGCTGGCGTGCAACTGCTACATCGTCGGGGACCCGACCACCAAGGAGGCAATCGTCATCGATCCCGGGGGTGACGCCGACGATCTTCTGGCAGCGCTTGTCGAAAACGAGCTACGAGTCACCGCAATCGTTGCCACTCATGCTCACTTCGACCACGTCATCGCGGCGGAGGAACTGCGGGCTAAGACCGGCGCGCCCTTCCACCTGCATGCCGACGACCACGTCGTTCTCGACTGGTTCGAGGAATCCGGAAGGCTGTTCTTGGGAGTGAAGCTCCCGCCTCCTCCCGAGGTCGACGGCTCCCCGGCCGAGGGCGACAAGTTGCGAGTGGGGTCCGAGGACCTGGAGGTCCTACATACTCCGGGTCACTCGCCGGGCTCGATCTCTCTTCACTCGGACGGAGTCCTGTTCTCTGGCGACACACTCTTTGCCGGATCGATCGGTAGAACCGATCTTCCCGGCGGGGACACCGACACCCTCGTAAGGGCGGTGCGCTCCAAGTTGTTCGAGTTGCCGGAGGAGACGCGCGTTTACCCCGGTCACGGCCCCCAGAGCACGCTAGATGAGGAGAAGCGCTTCAATCCGTTCGTGGGGACGGCGGCAAGACTCTGGATTCCTCCGGAGTAAGCGTCCCGAACCGTCGGCTCAGTAGTCGTAACCGCCTTTGCCGTCTTCGACTGGCGTCTCGTCTTCCCCGCCGGGAGCCCCCGGGTCACCCCCACCGACGACCGAGACCGTACCGGTCATTTGCTCGGGGTGGTATTCGCAGAAGAAGTCGAAGGTTCCCGTCTCAGGCGGCGTGAAGGTCGTTTCGGCGCTGTCGCCGCCCTCGGCCTCCACGTGCACGTCGAGCTCCTCGGACGTGAACGAGTGCTCGGTCTCGCCCTCGTTGTTCAGCGTGAGCGTGATCTCCTCCGACGGCTTGACTCGAAGGGTCGTGGGATCAAACTCGAAGTCCCGCGCCGTGATCTCGATCGAGGTCCCGCCCCCTTCGGCGCCGCCGTCTTCCCCGCCGCCATCTTCCCCGCATGCACCGGCGAGCAGAGCGATCAGTATTGCCATACCAAGCACTTTGTGCACGGCCATGATTGCCTCCCTCTTGGAGTGGCTAATCCCTAAGTCATACCGCCTCTGAGGAGTTAGTCGGTCGAGCGGCCGCGGCCCCGGGCTGCCTTCGCCCGTCCCCCGCTTAATCGGTCACCACGTGTCGCGGTCACCTTGAAGGAGCACTGAACCGATGCTCCTCCGCGTGCGTTCAATTCTCCGGCGGCCCTTGGCCCCTCCGGTCGGCGATGAGCAACCCCATCTGTCTTGTGTGGATTACCGACGACATTTTTTGGGACAAGAGGTATCAAACTCGGGCAAGTTGCGCGTGCACTCCGCGCAACTGTGTCGCGGCGAGCTTGGAGGACTAGTTAATTCGGACTATTGAACTCGGCAACTCGCAGGAGTACGTTCGCAAAAGTTCCAACAAGTGAGGGATGGTGATGATTCGTAGAGCTTTGCGATCGTGGATTGCTTTTGCCCCGATCATGACGAACGAATTCGTCGCGCTGCCGATGCCGAACGCCGGCACACCCAGTATGTCTGCGAAAGGTTCGGGGACTTAGTGCAATGACGAGTCGATCGACTCGGCACATCGCACGGGCGACTGTTGTCTTTCTCCTGTCGGGAATCTTCGTGTTTGGCATACATCAAACGGCATCGGCGGCCCCCTTTCAGCGTGCCCTGAAACTTGACGGAAGCAACGACTACGCGAGCGTGGCCGACAACACCTCGCTCGACCTTGGCGATGCCGATGGCGAGGACTTCACCGTGGAGACCTTCTTCTATGTCTCCAATTCCAATAAGGCTGAGAACGAGAACGATATTCTTTTCCACAAGGGGAGCGCGTTTCGAGCGAATGTTATCTTCCGCAGCTCCTCAACGGATTCCGTCGTCTTCAGTGTTCCGACCGTTTTCTCGTATGGATTCAACACGAATATCTCCGAAGGTTGGCATCACGCCGCTTTTGTCTACGACAACGGCTCCAGCGATCGTTTCGCCATGTTCTTCGACGGGGCGGAATCCGCCTCGTTCACCGGCATTAGTTTCTCGCCCGGCCTCAGCAACAACGGCAGCCCCTTCGAAGTCGGCGCCCTCGGGGGGGCCAGTGCCTGGGATGACTGGGTGGATGAATTCCGTGTATCAGATACCGTGCGGTACTCCGGTTCCTACACGGTGCCGACGGCCCCGTTCTCTAGCGACGCCAACACTCGCGCGCTTTGGCATTTCGAGGATGCGTGTTCAACGAGCTTGACTGATTCGTCCGGGAACGGAAATACGCTCACGGCACTGAACGGCGCGTCGGTTGGACTGCCGGATGCTGCCGCGCCCACGTTGGCCTTCGACTCCGCGTCCGCATCGGTCAATGAAAGCGACGGCTCGGCCACGATCACCGTGAGTCGTTCGGGCGATTCGATTCCAGTGGTCGGTGTTTCTTACGCTCGCACAGGTGGCACCGCCACGCCGACGGATGATTTCTCGGTGGGGGGGACCGGAACCCTTGCATTTGCCTGTGGCGACACGAGCGAGACGTTCAACGTCTCGCTCGTGGACGACAGCGAGGAGGAACCAGCCGAAACCATCGAGCTGACGCTGAGTGATCCCACGGGTGGTGCGAGTCTCGGGTCGCCGACGGCGTCCACGCTCACGATCTCCGCGAATGATTCGGACTCCACACCTCCGACCGATCCTTCGGTGTCCAGCTCCTCCCACTCCACGTCGACCTGGTCGACCGATCCCACCGTGGACGTCACCTGGTCGGGGGCCACCGACGCGGCCAGCGGCGTGGACGGGTTCTCCTACCTCTGGGATACCTCGGCGACGACCCTTCCGGAC
>JALZEK010000158.1 GCA_030862065.1 Actinomycetota bacterium
TGCCGGATCGGCATCGCCGACGGTGTCTGTTCTCTCCATGATCGAAGAAGTGGGTTCGCTCACTCCGCGGTAAGCCGATATCGCAACCGCTCCAATCGGTATGGATGCCAGAAGTGCGAGCCCGCTCCCGCCCCGGCCCGAGATCACCATCAACCCCGCCACCAAAAGTAACCCCCCGCCGGCGACCGTGACCCACCCGTCCCTGGCCTCTAGGCCGTTGAAGGGTTCGCTGCTGTCGTCCTCGCCAAAGCGCTCGCCCTCGAAGTCGACGCCGGGAGGAGGTTCCGGGGGAGGCTCGACGGTGACCCAGTTGACGGCGGAACCAACAACCGCACTCAGTCCCCCGATGAGCAACAGCACTCCTGCCCAGACCCGCGCCCTTGTTCCGAAATCGAGTTTTGGTTGAGTGGCCACGCGGTTAGCCTACCGGCGTGCCCCAAGATCAAAGATGTGCTCTATTCATCCACGCGCACCCGGACGACGAGTCGTCGAAGGGAGCGGGAACGATGGCGTTGTACGCGGCCGCGGGGGTCCGCGTCGTCCTGGTTTGCGCGACGGGAGGAGAAGAAGGGGAGATCCTCAATCCTCGGATGGACCGACCCGGCATCAAGGAGCGGATGACGGAACTACGGAAGTCGGAACTGGAAACCGCCTGCGATCTCCTGGGAGTTTCCGACATCTATTGGCTGGGCTATAGGGACTCGGGCATGCCCGACTCCGCCTCCAACTCACATCCCGAGGCTTTTTGCAACGTCGATCCGGCCGAGGCAATCGGCAAACTGGTGGCCATCATCCGGAAGGAAAGACCGCAGGTCGTCGTCGGTTACGACGAGTCTCGGGGCTATGAGCATCCGGATCACGTGTGCGTGCACAAGTGGGGCACGGAGGCTTTCGAAGATGCCGGAGACCCCGAGGCCTACCCCGAGGCCGGTGCTGCGTGGCAGCCGTCCAAGCTCTACTACCACGCGACGTTCACGCGCAAGCGGATGCAGCTGCTGCACGATGCCGCGGTGGAACAGGGACACGACAGCCCCTTTGGTGGGTGGCTTGAGAACTGGGACGCGATCGGTTTCGGGGAACCGGAGATCACAACACAGGTCGACGTCTCCGATTACCTCGAGTTGCGAAGCAAGGCGCTGCTCGCGCACGCCACCCAAATCGACCCCGACAGCTTCTGGTTCGCGATCCCGGACGAACTTCAGCGTGAGGTCTACCCCTGGGAGGATTACACGCTGATCAAGTCCAACGTCGATACGGATGTCCCCGAGAACGACCTCTTCAACGGAATCGACTGAAGAGAGCGGCTCAGGCCGAAAGCGCCGTCTTCGGCCCCCTGTCGGTGCGCTTCGACAGTGCCTCCTCGATTACGGCGGCGATATCGTCGCCGAGCAACTCCTCTTGGACGAAGAGGGCGTCGCGGAGCGCCTCGACCAGGTCCCGGTTGTTCTCGAGCAGGTACGCGACCTGATCCTGATGGAGTCGCATTAGGTCCTCGACCTCTTTGCGAGCATCCTCGTTGGTCAGGACCTTGGCAACGACGTTGGGCCCGCCCTGACCCGTCGCCGCGTCGTAAGAGATCAACGACGACCCCATTCCGAAGGCCCCCACCATCTGAGCGGCCAGGCCCGTCGCCGTAATCAGGTCGGAGGCCGGACCGGTTCCCGACTCACCGAAGAAGAGGTTCTCCGCGGCCATCCCTGCGAGGGTGATCTTCAAGGTCGCCTCAAGTTCCGACTTCGTGCGCGTGAATCTCTCCTCGGCGTCTGAGTGGGCAAGTAGCCCGAGCGCCTGGCGCCTCTTGATGATCGACAGGACCTCGAGCTTGCGGTGTTTCGCGCAGAGATAAGCGGCCACCGCGTGGCCCGCCTCATGGGTGGCGATGATGTCTCGTTCACGGTCGGTATAAGCCACCGGTTGGGCCAGCCCGATCTCTTCCGACAGCCTCGCCCGCTGTATGTCGCGCCAGGTGAGCTCTCTTCGGCCTTCCCGAATGGCCCACACCAGTGCCTCGTCGAGGATATGCTCGAGCATCGCCGGGGTATGACCAAGGGTCATCGCGGCGAACTCCTCGCGCAGGTCCTCCCTATCCATTTCCGGATCGTGCGCGCGCTGAGCGAGAAAATAGTCGAGCTGTTCGCGCCGGCCGGCCTTGGAGGGGATGTCGAAGAAAAGAGTTCTGTCGAATCGGCCCGGCCGGAGCAGGGCCGGGTCGAGCGAGTCGGCGCGGTTCGTCGCTCCGATGATCAGCACGTTGTTATACGGGGGAGACATCCTCCTCAGGCGCCGACCCTGGGGCAAGAACGAGTTGATCCCGTTGGTGCACCAGTTCCTCAAGCGGCGTGAGGAGGGCTGACTGTCGAACGACTGCAACTGGATGAGGAGTTCGTTCACCATGGAGGAGGAATCTCCAGGTCCCGTCGAGTGGTCGATGGCCCATCCGGTGGTCTTGTGTTGAGAGAAAGCGCTGACCCCGCCTCGGGCCCTTCCGACCGCGTCGATCTCCTCGATGAACCCGATCGCGCCGCCCTCTCTCGCGGCAGCCTTCTTGAGTGCCTTGAAGAATCCGCGCACCTTCCGGGCCGACGCTCCCTGGTACATGCTCGTGAAGGCGGGGGCGGACACGAAGAAGAACGGGACGCCGGCCTCGGCCGCCATCGCCTTTGCCATGTGCGTCTTTCCGGTCCCGGGGTGGCCTTCGAACAAGAGGCCCCTGCGGGGGTTACCCCCGAGTTCTTCCTTGAACGTCTTGTAGGTGAGGAAGATCTGCAGAGTGCGCGTGACCTCCTCGAGCACGATGTCGAGACCCTTGACGTCTCCGAAATGGACTTCGATCTCATCGGGGCTGTAGCGGACGTGGGGGGAGCGGCCGTTGACCAGAAGTGGAACCAGGACGGCGAGGGCGATGATCACGACCAACACCAGCGGGAACAGCCACATCGCGGCGTCGGGCCCGAGCGATGGGAGCTCGATCGGGGGACGCTCTTCCAGCCACCGCCTGAGCAGGTAGGCGAGCACGAAGACCCCCAGCAGGGCGGTATAGCGGAGACGTTTGCGGCGGTTGGTCTCCCTGATCCGGCGGACGTCCCCCCGGTGATCGGAGGCGAGGGCGCGAAAGGCCTCGGCTGGAAGCCCGACCGCTTTCGACTCGACGGCTTTCGCTTTATCCAAGGTCGCTCCGGCTCATGCGGCTTTTCCAGATTTTGACATATCCCTGTTCTTATCGGAAGGGGGGTGGGTCGGAATTAAGCAGAAATACGGGGTTCGGGCGAGGCGGCCCGGCCCGATCTCAGCGTTTCGACCGCGGCCCCCAGCGCCAGGGGGGCGGCCAGCCCCAGGGCCCCGGCCCGGACGGCAGCGTAGGTGATGAACTTGAGGTCGTCTGCGAGCGGCTCGATGACCAGGAGGCCGGCTCGCTCGGCCAGCCACCAGGCGGCGACGGCCAGGCCGGCACCACCGAGGAGCGCGCCGACCCCCGTTCTCGAGAGCCTGGGATCCAAAGAGGTTCCCCGGGTCGCGTGTCTCAGAGCGTCGGGGACGGTCGGAACTCCTCCCGATTCATCGACCTCCAGCACCCGGCGGGCGGGTGCCAGAAGGGCCACCAAGCCCGCCGCCTGGATCACGATCACGATCCAGTAGGCCCTGTCGGCCGCCTTCACATCGGCCTTGGTCACCCCCTCCACCCTTATCCCGGCCGGCAATTCGAGGATGTAGTCCTTCAGTTCGTCCGCCGCCAGAGCCTCCCGGAAAAGGAGTCCATAAACGAGGTGGATCGCGAACATGACCGTACCGACCAGAAGAAACAGAGTGGATAGATTGCGAAATGTTCGGCGCAGAGCCGCGTCCAGGAGCACCGACCGAGTCTACGTTCGACTTTTAGGGAGAACGCATCCGGTGAGAACCACTTGACATGAGAATCCTGCTTTGGCACGGCTATCTTCTCGCGGGTTCGGGCTCGAACCTGTACACCGCGAACATCGCGCGCGTCTGGCGATCGGAGGGACACGAGGTCTTGTTGATGTGCCAGGAGAGAGACGCCGCCGACTTCGAGTTCGTCGACGAACAGGGTGATTTTGCGCCCGACAACAGGTCGTTCACACTCGAGCCGGCGGGCGCTCGCACGGCGCGCGGGCTCTGCCGGGTCGCGCGTCCCTTCATAGGTGGCCTGCTGCCGGTCTACGTTTACGACGAATACGAGGGTTTCTCCGTGAAGCGTTTCGTCGATCTGACCGACAGCGAACTCAACTCCTATACGAAGTTCAACGTAGATGCACTCGCGGCGGCGATTGAGAAATTTCGGCCCTCGGCCCTCATTACCGGTCACGAGGTCATGGGTCCCTTCATAGCCCTCCAGGCGCAGCGATTGACCGGGCACGACTACGTGGCAAAGCTTCATGGGAGTGCGCTTGAGTACGCGGTCAAGGAGCAACCGCGTTACGTGCGCTTTGCGCAGGAGGGCCTGTCGGGCGCCAAGGTCGTCACCGGCGGCAGCAATTACATGGTTCGTGAGGCGAGCTCCGTGATCTCGGGATGGGAGGACCGGGCCGAGGTCGTAAACCCCGGCTGCGATATCGGCCTGTTCAAGCCACCACGACAGAGAAGCAACCAGGTTCCGGTCGTCGGCTACGTCGGTAAGTTCATTGCGTCAAAGGGAATCCACCATCTGCTCGCGGCCGCAGGACTCGTGGGCCATCGCATGCGACTGGAGATAATCGGCTACGGCGGCTTTCAGAGCCAACTGAGGGCGCTGTGGGAGGCGTTGAGATCCGCGGACGAGAACGCGGTTGCCGACATCGCCCGGCGCGGAGACGGCCGTCCCCTTCCCGATCTCCTCGAGTGGTTGCGCTTCGGTGGCATGGACCAGTCGTTTCGCGCCCACATCGGGGCCGTCGAGTGTTCCTGGCCCGGGCGACTCGATCACGGCCCACTCTCGAAGAGACTTCCGGAATTCGACGTGCTCGTCGTGCCCTCGGTCGTCCCGGAGGCCTTCGGCATGGTGGCGGCCGAGGCCGCGGCTTGTGCCGTCCTCCCGGTTGTTCCGTCTCACTCGGGGATCGGCGAGGTCGGGGCGGCAATCGAGGAGGCCTTTGACCGTCCGGGGTGGTTGACGTACGACCCCGCCGATCCGATCCGGGGGATCGCCGGGGTGCTCGACCGCCTCCTGGAAATGACGCCGGGCGAGCGCTTCGAACTGGGCCTCGCCGCCGCCGAGCTGGCTCGAGAGAGGTGGTCCTGGGAGCACGTCGCGGACCAACTTCTCGAATTGGCGATCCGATGAACGCCTTTACAAACGCCGGGACCGAGAACCAGATGGTCTGGGACAGGACCTCCCGGGGATTCATGGAGGTCTGGTACGCGACCATGAACCACGAGCAGACCGGCGCCGGGATCTGGCTTCGCTACACGCTCACCTCGCCCCTTGAGAGCGAGCCGTTTTGTGAGCTTTGGGGCTTCGTCTTCGATCCGTCCGGACGGCTTTCCTTTGCGAAAAAGGAGCGATTCGGCATCGACAGGCTCGGCCGCCCACGGGACGACGGAGCGATCGTTCGCATTGGCGACGCGTGGCTCTCCGAAAATCATCTCGAGGGTTCTCTCGAATCGGAAAACACCAGGTTGAGCTGGTCGCTGGACTTTGAACCGGCCGGACGTTGCTTCCAGCATCTTCCCCGCCAGCTGCGAGATCGTATCGAGAAGCGCGTTTCGACGGTCTGTTCGCCGAACCTATCGGTGCCGTTCTCCGGCGAGGTCAAGGTCGGACGCGAGAGGTTGAGGTTGAACGGGGAGCACGGTTGTCAGTCTCATCGCTGGGGCCGCAGTCATTCCGAGTCGTGGACGTGGGCGCACTGCCGGTTTGCCGACGGCAGCGTTTTCGAAGGCGTTGCCGCCAGGGCGCGACTGGGCCCCCTTCCTGCTCCCACCTCCACGTTTGTCTATCTGAACCACGCCGGCCGCGACCTGGAATTCAACGACTTGCGGTGCGCACTTCGCAGCCGAAGCCGTTACGAGCTTCCCGAGTGGAAGTTCACGGCGCGGTGCGGCGATCAACGCCTCGTGGGTACGGCCCTGGCGGATCCAGAAAGGATGTATCAGGCCACCTACGTCGATCCCGACGGATCCAAGCGCTACTGCGCAAACTCAGAGATCGCGGATATGGCGCTCCAGTTGTTTCGAAGGGTGGAGGGCAGCTGGGTGCTCGAGGACCGCCTCAGCTCAGCAGGACGGGCTCACGTTGAGTTCGGCCGGAGGGATCCCTGGCCTCTGCTTGAGATTGCCGTTTGATCAATCCTCGGAGGGAACCTTCCTTAGTTTCTTCGTCTCCGATCGCTTTTTCTTGGTGCGCAAACGGCGCTCCCGCGCTGCCGTCGTGGGTTGGGTTGCAACTCTCGCCCGCGTCGGCCTGAGCGCGTCGGCTACCAACGTGGCCAGACGTTTTAGGACCTCATCGCGGTTACGTGTCTGGGATCGATGAGCGTCGCTCGACAGCCTTAGCGTTCCGGAGGAGTCAATCCGTCGGGCGAGACGCGTCCTGAGCTTCTCCCGCTGGCGGGGGCCCAGCGATGGCGATGATCCGACGTTCCACGTCAACTCCACGCGGGTGGACGATCTGTTCGCGTGCTGCCCCCCCGGGCCGCCGGAGGGCGTGAACCTGAACTTGATCTCATCGCCTGGGATCGTGAGCGAACGATTGACCCGAACGTCGTCGGTCACGCTGCGTCTAGTTGCTCGAGAAGGGCCTCGGGAGTGGTCACGGGTAACTTGCACTCGCCTCGGTGGCAAACATAGGCCGTGGCCCGCCCGCCAATTGGAGCCCGGTCCTCGAGAAGAGGTATCGAGGCGACATCCTCGGGAGTGGGGTCTGGGGCCACGATAAGGATCTTGTTTGGGATGAACCGACCGCGCACCGTATCCACCAACTCCGAGCGCGGATCGGGCTCGCCGAGGATGACGATCTCGGCGGGGTCTGAAGTGTAGAAGTCGATCGCCTGCAGAAGATGGCCGAACGCTTGCGGGGATTGACCGACTGCGTCGACGAGTAATCGAATCGCTCCGACGGCATGATCCTCGTAAAGGCGCTCCCCCGTGAACAGAGCGAGCCTCTGGAGTTCGAGTGCGAGGATCGAGTTCGCCGTCGGAACCGCGTTGTCCATGAGTTCTTTGGGGCGAGAGACCAGTGCTTCCGAGTCGACACCGGTCGTGAAGAAACCACCCGCGCCGTCGTCGAGGAACAGCCGTATGGCCTCGTCGGCGGCCCAGCGCGCTTCTTTGAGCCATTTGGGTTGGTAGGTCGCCTCGTAAAGGGCCAGGCAGGCCTCGAGCAGCAGGGCGTAGTCCTCGGAGTAGGCGAGGTGTTTGATCGACTCGCCTCCATCCGTCTGCCGAAACGACCTCATGAGCCTGCCGCCGGGTCTCATCTTGTCGAGCGTGAATCGAATCGCCTCTTCGGCGGCCGATATCCAGTCGGATCTATCGAGGACGGCTCCGGCTTCTGCCAGCGCCGACGCAGTGAGACAACTCCACGCCGTGAGCACCTTCGTGTCGGTCTCGGGACGAACCCGCCGGCTCCTTCTTTCAAGCAGCGCGACACGCGCTCGTTCGACCGCTTCGTCATCGACGCCTTCCGAGGCACGAACGGGGATGTTCAATCCCTCGAAGTTCCCATCCTCGGTGAACCCCCACCGCGCAACGGCCGCATCGGCGTCGTCTCCAGTTGCGTCCCGCACCTCGTCGAGAGTCCAGGTGTAGAACTTGCCCTCTTCTCCTTCGGAATCGGCATCCATCGAGGCCCAGAAACCGCCACCCGAATCGCGCATTTCCGCCAGCAACCACCCGGCGGTGGCCTCCGCAACCGAGAGGTGTAGTGACGATCCGGTCGCGACGTGCGAGCGAGCATAGGTTCGGAGCAACTGGGCATTGTCGTAAAGCATTTTTTCGAAGTGAGGAACAATCCAGTGTCGGTCTACCGAATAGCGCGCAAACCCACCGCCCAGTTGGTCGAACATCCCTCCCGAAGCCATCGCGTCGAGCGTTTTGAGTGCCATCGCCATCGCGTTGTCTTTGCCGCGAGCTCCCATTCTCAGCAGGAAGTCGACCGTCATCGGTTGAGGGAACTTGGGAGCGGCACCGAAGCCTCCGTACTCTGCATCGAAAGACCGCTCGAGTTTGGTCACCGCCTCGTGGAGCACCCCATCGGTTATCGCTTCCGTTGAGGCCTTCAGCTTCGTCGTGGCTCCAATGTGTTCGACCAGTTTGCGTCCCTGCAGATCGACGTCCGAGCGCCTCTGAATCCACGTCTCGGACACCGCGGCGAGCAGTCTTCTGAACGAAGGCATCCCGTGTCTGTCGTCGGGGGGAAAGTACGTGCCCCCGTAGAAGGGACTTCCGTCCGGCGTGAGAAAAACCGTCATCGGCCAGCCCCCGTGCCCGGTCATCGCCTGCACGGCTTCCATGTAGACCGAGTCGACATCCGGCCGCTCTTCGCGGTCGACCTTGATGCACACAAACAGGTCGTTCATGAGGGCCGCGGTGTCGGGGTCCTCGAAAGATTCCCTTTCCATGACGTGGCACCAGTGACAGGCCGCGTACCCGATCGACAAGAGGATCGGTTTGTCCTCGCGACGGGCGACCTCGAAGGCTTCGTTCCCCCAGGAATACCAGTCGACGGGGTTGTCCTTGTGTTGGAGCAAGTAGGGGCTTGATTCCTGAGCCAGACGATTGGTCATAGTTGAATCATTACCCGCCGGGAAGTCCCTTTCCCCACCAAGCACGTACTCTCAGCGGGTGGCGGCGCTCGCGTACATTTTTCCTCCACTCTCCGGACTGATCGCATTTCTGAAGGGGGGGACCGAACGCGTGAGATTCCATGGGCTGCAGTCGGTCCTGCTGGGGGCGGCGTGGCCGGCTGCGGTGTATCTCGGCTCCCTCTTCACTCCCGGAGCGACACAGGTTGCGTTTTTCACGGGACTCGTCCTCGTGATCGTCGCGGTCATAGCGACGGCGTTGGGAGCGGACCCGAGGATTCCGGGCGTCGGCCGAAGGCTCTACCGCTGGGCGAGCGAGGCGCCCCGGACCTAAGTCAGGGGCGTGGCGAGAAGCACATCCGGCAGGTGGCGGCGGACGACCCGTTAACGGCCCCGCACGAGGCGCACTTCCAAAACCCTCCCACCGCGGGCTGCGGGATCGTGCCCGTCTCGTCCTCGGCTTCCGTCGGGGCCGGTTCCGCGCCGAACTCCCCGGCCGCCGGTTCGGCGGCCTCTTGTGGGGCCGCGGCCTCCTGGGCGGGGATCCCGGCCTCTTCGGCGGGAGGCCCGGTGTCTTCGCCGGCCCATCCGGTTCCCTCCACCGCCTGTGTCGTCTCGGGCTCGGCCCACCCCGCTCCCACCGGCGAGGGCCTCCCGCCGATTTCGTCCTCCTCGGCCGCCACCCACTCGCCCGTGCCCTCCTCGTACCTCAGCAGCTCGTCGCCCCTCCGGAAATACCACCGTCCATTCCTCTCGAACGGCTGATCCTGGGATTCGGCTGCCGAGGTCTCCGCGGCGACCACGGCCTCGGCCCCCGCATCGGGCTCGTGGGTCGCGGCTGGCTCCCGGGCAAACGGATGATCGAGGTCCTCCCCGGTGGTCCCCGGCTCGTACTGCTCGGCAAAGGCGTCCTCTTGTCTCTCCCAGTCCGCGGTGGCGGGAGCGGGTTGCTCGGCCGATTCCTCCGGAGCGATCGCCGGTTGCTCCTCTTCCGCCCTCTCGGTGGTGAACCCCTCGGCGGCACCGATCCCAACCTCTGCGGCGGGGCCGGGCTCGGCCGCGGCGGCGGGGGCCTCGGTGGCAAGGGGCTCCCGAGCCGTCTCGACCGGTTCCTCCTGAGCGAACGAGGGGGTCGGTTCTGCCTCCAGGCCACGCTCGGGTTCGGGGGCCAGTTCCCGCTCGGCTTCGAGATCCCCCGCCGGTTCCGGCCCCAGGCCCGGCTCGGGTTCGAGACCGGCCTCGGGTTCGGGCGTAATCGTTTCTGCGGAGACGATCCCCTCTCCCAACCCCTCCGGACCGATCGAGGGCCCGGACAGTCTCTGCAACTCGATCAGTTGTCTCTGAAGGGTTTTCTTGACCCCGGACGCGACGCCCAGAAGGAACAGCAAGAGCAAGGCCACCAGCCCCAGGAGGACGAGGGTCAGGAACTCGAAAAGATCTGCGTCGATTTCCGGCATGTTCCCCTCCCAATCCTCGTCGGCCTCCTGCGCGAGGCCTCCGAACTCAATCTACCGGTTTACTCCTCGTTCCCTCTTCCGTCGAGTGGTAATGAGATCGGCCACTAGGGCGCGGGCGGAGGCGGAGGTCCTGGTCGGCGTCTCGCACCCGGCGTGGTCACCTCTTCCTGCCTGTGCAGGAATCCTCCCGCCGCTATCGCGATCCCGAGCAAAACGCCGACGAACACCAGGACTCCCCGGTTCTGTACGAAAGTCGTGCCCCGGACGGTCACTCTGTTGTCTCCCTCGGGACCGGCGAGCAGCGCGACCAGCATGGAGACGAGTACGACAACTCCACCGCCGAGGTAAACAAGTCCCAGAGGGACCGGCATGTTCCACTCGTCGAGGGCACCGGCAGCCTTCGCGATTACCAACAGGAGCAGCAGCAGTCCGATGAGAACGCCCAGCTTCGGAAGCAATCCGTACCCACTCCAGATCGAGTAGTCGGCGATCTCCTGACTGAATCGGGCGTCTATTTCCTGCTGCGCCTCTTCCGGAAAACCCTTGAAGACGTCGGTCGAAACGTCCTGGCTACCCCAGGCCTGAAAAAGTGAGAGAACGAATAGCAATAGCGCCGCAACGGCCAGCAAACTCTCGCCTTTCGAGAGCCGTTTCAAATCCAACCCTTACACCCCCTGGAACGCGACCGTCGCTGCATCACGTGGTCTGAGGTCGATCAACCGAACTATAGATGGCTCATGGATAGGGAGCCACGCTGAAATCTCCACAACTCGGCTCTATAAAATGCGATTGCCATATCTCTAAGCGAAAAGAGGTGCATCGTGGCGGTGATCAAGACGATCGACCTGGTCGGAGTGTCGAGCGATTCGTGGAGGGATGCAGCGAATCAGGCCCTAAAGGAAGCGTCCAAAACCATCCGCGGGATCACCGGAATGGAGGTCCTCGACACTTCGTGCAACGTCTCGGATGGCGAGATAGCCGAGTACCTGACTCACGTCCGGATCAGGTTCCGGATCGAGCGCTGAGCCGCCGTGCCCGGAATCGCCCTGGTCGGCATCCAGTGGGGTGACGAGGGCAAGGGGAAGGTAACCGACCTACTCGCCGAAAGGACCGATTTCGTCGTCCGCTATCAGGGCGGCAACAACGCCGGTCACACGATCGTGGTCGGCGGCGAGAGATACGCGCTGCATCTCGTGCCGACGGGAGTTCTGTATCCACATTGCGTTCCCGTCATCGGACCGGGGGTCGTTGTGAACCCGGAGGTCTTGCTCGAGGAAATGGACGCTCTGGAAGAGCGCGGGATCGACACGAAACGACTGCTCGTGTCCGGCAACGCGCACCTCATCATGCCGTACCACCTCGAGTTGGAGAAGGTCACCGAACGGCGACTCGGAAAGAACCGGCTCGGTACAACGAAACGGGGGATCGGTCCAACCTACGCGGACAAGGCGGCACGGATTGGACTGCGCGTGCAGGATCTGCTCGATCCAAAAATTTTCTCCGAGAAGCTATCGATCGCGCTCAAAGAAAAGAACCTGTTGCTGGCGCGCGTCTACGGGCGTCTGCCCCTGGAGCAAAAGGACATCGAACGTGAGTATCTGGACTACGGCGAGAGACTGGCCCCACACATCACCGATACTTCGTCCGTAATCCAGTCGGCTCTCGATTCTCACAAGACCGTTCTCTTCGAAGGCGCGCAGGCCGCGATGCTCGATCTCGACCACGGGACCTATCCCTTCGTGACGTCGTCCAATCCCATTGCCGGCGGAGCCTGCGTGGGGGCCGGGGTCGGCCCGAGCGACATCGGTCGGGTAATCGGGATATCGAAGGCTTACTGCACGCGCGTGGGATCCGGACCTTTCCCCTCGGAGGCCGATCCCGCTGATGCCGAGCTTCTCGTCGAGGTGGGTGCGGAGTACGGCACGACGACGGGACGCAAACGAAGGTGCGGATGGTTCGATGCAGTGGCCGCTCGCTACGCGGCGCGGCTTAACGGGCTCACGGAGCTGGTCGTAACCAAGCTCGACGTGTTGTCGGAGTTCGAGACCGTGAGGCTCTGCGTCGCCTACGACTACGAGGGCCGTCGTTACGACCGGTTCCCCGAGCATCAGACCGTCTTCAACAAGTGCCGACCGGTCTACGAGGAGATGCCGGGATGGGGCTCGGACATTTCGGCGGTGCGGGAACCACAGGATCTGCCCGAGGAGGCGCGCGCCTATGTCGCCCGCGTCGAGCAGGTGGTCGGGGCCCCGGTCACGTGGGTCTCGGTCGGACCGAAACGCGATCAGATCGTTCCGCTGGCCGATTCCGTGGGCGCGGGTGCTACTCCCGCCCCGGTCGGCGGCGCGGGAGGCTCGTCGTGAGAGTCCTGCTGCTGGGATCCGGCGGGCGAGAGAGCGCTCTCGCGGAAGCACTCGCCCGGTCTCCGTCGGTTGACGACCTTGTCGTTGCGCCCGGCAATCCCGGAGTGGCCGCGATCGCCCGGGTGGCAAACACCGATCCGACCGATCCTGCGCGGGTCGTCGAACTCGCGAGAAAAGAGCACGTCGACCTCGTCGTCGTGGGCCCGGAGGCTCCCCTCGTGGCGGGTGTGGGCGACGCGCTGCGCGATTCCGGGATAGATGTGTTCGGGCCCAACCGAGCCGCGGCCCGTCTCGAAGGTTCGAAATCGTTTGCCAAAGAGATCATGGCCAAAGCCGGCGTCGTCGTGCCGCGGTGGGGGGGATTCACCGACGCAAAAGCGGCGGTTGCGTTTCTCGACGACCTCGGCCCCCCCCACGTCGTCAAGGTCGACGGGCTCGCCGCCGGCAAGGGCGTCGTGGTTACCGACGACAGACAGAAAGCGGTCGCGGCCGTCGAGGACAGTCTCGTGCGCGGCAAGTTCGCCGACGCGGGAAAGAGAGTTGTAATTGAGGAATATCTCGCCGGCGACGAACTCTCTTTGATCGCCTTTACCGACGGTCGTGTGGTCGTTGCCTGCGAACCGGCGCAGGACTACAAGCGCGTCTACGACGCCGATGAAGGCCCCAACACCGGCGGAATGGGGTCCTACAGCCCCGTTCCGGTTTGTCCGCCGAGTCTGGCGGCCCGGATTTCGGAAGAGATCATGGAACCGGTCGTGCGCGCCCTGGCCGATTCCGGGAGTCCTTTCGTCGGAGCGCTTTATGCCGGTCTGGTTCTGACCGCCGACGGCCCGAGGGTGCTCGAGTTCAACGCGCGCTTCGGCGATCCCGAGACGCAAGCGCTGGTGCCTCGCTTGCGTTCCGACTTCGCCGAGGTATGCATGGGCGCGGCGCGCCGGGAACTCGAGGGAGCGAAGCTTGACTGGTCGCCCGAGCGCTGCGTTTGCGTGGTTCTGGCCTCGTCCGGTTATCCCGCGTCCTACGACACCGGAATTCCTATTTCCGGGATTGATGAGGCCGAGGCGATGGAGGAAGTCAACGTGTTTCACGCCGGAACGGCCGAATCGAACGGAGGTCTCGTTACGGCCGGAGGCCGGGTCCTGGCCGTGAGCGCCACGGCCCCCACCTTCGAGCGGGCTCGATTAAGAGCGTACGCTGCCGCCGACGTCATACGGTTCGAGGGCAAGCACGCAAGAACCGATATTGGGCTGCGCGCCGAGGAGATGGAGACGGAAAGGAAGTGACGCGACGACTATGAGCGCGTTGGTGGGGATCGTGATGGGGAGCAAGTCGGACATGGATGTGATGGCCAAGGCGGGAGACATCCTGGATCGCTTCGGCATCGAGTACGAGATAGACGTCATGTCCGCCCATCGGAGCCCCGATCGGGTATCCGAGTACGCGCGCTCGGCCGAGGAGCGCGGGCTGCGCGTCCTGATCGCGGGAGCCGGTCTGGCCGCTCATCTTCCCGGGGTCGTGGCCGCACACACGGTATTGCCGGTGATCGGCGTTCCCCTTCTGAGCGACGCGCTCGGCGGCGCCGACGCGCTCTACTCGAGCGTGCAGATGCCGCCCGGGGTTCCCGTTGCCACCGTCGCGATTGGGGGGGCCAAGAACGCGGCGATCCTGGCTGTTGAGATTCTCGCAACGGGCGACGACGCGCTGAGGGACAAGTTGCGCGACTTCAAGCGGGAGCTTGCCGAGGGCCTCAAGCCCTGACCGCCGGGTTCAATCCGGTCGTGGCCCGTTCGAGTCCGGCCGGCTGCAACGGCGGGAGCGCAGGTGAGCGACAGCGTAGGGCGGGCGGGCAGGCATGCGCGCAAGGAAGTGTCATCTTCTCCCCGCCCCCAGCCAGAAACTTCGGCTATACAGGGCATGGACTCGACGGCCGAAATCCTGGGAGGGATCGCGTGGCTACGACATGGCGAATCACCGGCAACTATCTTGAGCTGTGTAACTGTGACCCCGGGTGTGGTTGCAACTTCCGGGGCTTCCCCAGCTCGCCTGAAGGCAACTGCGAGGCCCTCGTCGCAGTGCAAGTCGAGAAGGGTAGTTTCGGCGATATCGATCTCGCGGGGAGCAAAGTTGCGTGGGCGTTATGGTGGCCAAAGGCGATCCACGACGGAGGCGGGAAGGGTCACGCGTACGTTGACGTCTCTTCCGACGAGCAGTTCGAGGCCCTTGCGACCATCTATCGAGGCGAAGCCGGCTATTCATACTTCGAAATATTCAATTCCATGTTCACGGAACCAACGACGGTCGACCGGGCCACCGTCGAGTTCGTCCTCGATGGAAAGAGCTCCCGCTTCTCGGTTCAGGGTGTCGGCGAGGGAGTAATGGAACCCCTCCGCAATCCGGTCACCGCCGCCGAGAACAACGTGCGCATCGTCAAGCGCGACGGCTTCATCTGGAAAGATGCCGAGATAGTTCAGGGAAGCCGCCTCAATGTGGACCTGCCCGAAATGTCCTTCGACCTCTCCGGGCGCCACGGGGTCGTGTCGACGTTCGACTGGTCGAGCGAGAAGCCTTAGGCGCGCAGACAGCCGCCTAACGGGGATTCCGCCACAACGCGCGCTGGCTCGAGAAGTATCCGGCGCTCGACACGCAGAACGGGACGATGAAGTTGACCGACACGCGTACCCACGTGACCGCGGTCGCGTCGCCGCCGAAGATCACCGAACCCTGGTTCACGAGCGATAGCAGCGTTCCGATGACCAGAGCGATCGGCACGCACCGAGAAAGCGATGCCCTGGAGAAGATCGTAGCCAGCAGGCGGGGGCGCGCCGCGCCTTCCGCGCCCATCACATAGTGCCGTGGTCCACGCCCACCGCCCCGGACGCCGCGACGAGGATTTCGGGCTGGAGGATCACCACCGTCCCAAAAGCGATCAGGCTCAGGCCCACGATCCTCGTCAGCCCGACGCCGTGCCTCCAGTTCTTCTCGGCGAAGAAGATGAGAGCGATGCCGGCCATCCACACGAGGTTCATCAATCCCACGACGAAGAGCACGGCCATGAGCGCCCAGCAGCATCCGAGGCAATACGCGCCATGCGAGACGCCCGCTCGAAGGGTGCTGCGAACTCCGCCGGAAAAGTCGTGGGACAGGATGAAGGAGAAGGGGCTCCTGCAGTGGTTGAGGCACAATGCCTTCCACGCGGTGAACTGGTAGAGCCCGGCGACCACCAGGATGACTCCACCGAGGGTGGGCAGCCATCTCGAGTCGAGCGCCTCGGCCGAGAGGGAGCGAAAGCCGGTCAAGGCGAGTAGCGGCACGATCCCGATGGCCGTCCAGACGACGAGGTAGCCGAGCACGAAGACGGTGGTCGAGACACCTCCTTGGCCACGGCGTCGCACGACCAGGTGATGCGCTGCAACCATCGGCGCGATCGTCGGCAGCATCATCGCTGCCATCATCCCCAGCCACATGCCAAGGAAGATTGGAACGGTCAGATCCATGTCCATGCGCGCGCCGATGTGACCGAGTCCTGAGACCATGTCGTCCATCGGGCCCGCCCGGCGCACCGTGGTGATCCAGGCGAGCGCGGCGAGCGCCGCGAGCCACAAGACGATCACGAGGGCAGCGCGACGCGACAGGGCCGACAAGGCCGAAAGCGGTCTGCCGGTCCCTCCTGCTGCTTCTGGGGTTAGCTCGGTGGTGGCTATCCCTAACTGCTCCAGTCGAAGTCGGCGTACTCGCCGTGCCCGCCGCTCTCCCAGTCGCGCAGCTCGGGGTCCTTGAACCCACCCGAGGTTTTGGCGAGGACGGTGTCGTCGCGGAAGGCCGCGGCGCCATGCAGAACCCTCGTGATCTCGCCGCTCGGGCCCCGCAGAGGCGTGAGGACGGCCTGACCGATATCGCCGACCGCAATGCGAGCCTCGTCCTTATCGGCCGTGATCTCGATGTTCGCCTCGCGGGTCTCGAGGAATTTGGGTATCAGTTGCCCCAGGGCTTCGAGAGTGCCGCCCTCCTTGCCTTGAATCATGCTCTCGAGAGCCGCGCGCTGTTCCGCCGAGGCGCCGCTCGAGATGTAGACCCGGCCGACGCCCTCCCCGGCGAGGAAGCCGCGCGGCCAGTCGGCCACCCCCACCACTTGGGTGCCGGCGAGGTCCACGCCGTTGGAATTGCCGCTCTTGATGTCCAGGGCAATGATCCCGGAACACCAGCCCCGGTCGCCGTCCAGCTCCCCGAACAAACACGGACAGGCCACATCACAGCTGCACGGCGCGTAGTACGTGCCCTGGATGCTGTAGCCCACAGACACCACCTCCAAATCGCCGACCGATCGGGGAGTTATGAGCGGCTCCCCTTAGAGACCCCGTCAATTTCGCGCTCGGGCTGCTTGTGGTCAACCCGGCCTAATCTTGTTCGCAGACGGGCGGGTTCAGTTGCCAATTATGCAGACTGGGTTCTTCTGGCGGAACGTGTTCGGGATCGGTGCGTGCCTCGTATTTTTCGGTACGTTCGTAACTCTGGGTGACGGGCTTCGCTACGCTGTCACCGGTGCGCTCTTCGATTTCTAAGGCATGCGTCGCCTCTGCCGGCAAGCGGAGTCCTAAGAGCCGATCAGATCCCTCGCGATGTCGCAGAAGTCGGCGAAGAAGCCGGGATGTGGCCCGGAGACGTCGACGTCGAGGAATTCCAAGAATGTTCCACCGGGCTCGTCGTCACCTTCGGTGTCGAACAGGATCGTTCGCCGGATGGCGCCGCGGTCCCGCAGCACGACGTTGCCGGAAGAGTCTTCGACGACGAACGGCTGGCCCGCTTCCACGGATCTAAACTTGAAGATGGTTCCCTCAACCCTCGTGGCTTTGGTCTCGTTGAAGACACCATTGCCGCGCACAAGAAACCATTCGCCCGTGTCGGTGTTCGTGTGGGTCTCGCTGTACGAGAAGTTGTCCATCAGGAAGAATGCCGACTTGTTTCGATTCTTGCCCTCGCGAAACCGGAAGTGGCCGCTAAATTCCCCACTGACCTCCACAGGGAAGCCACAGTCGTCGTAGCTGAAGGAGATGACCCCCGAGTAGCGTCCTTTTTCTCGAACGGTGGCACCGGCCGGCAGAGCTACGCACAAGATCACCACTGTCGTTACCAATAACTGCGCGCGACGCGCCCGTAGAAACATTCCTATCTGCCTCCGTTCCCGCCGTTCTGGCTCAGCCCCCTATGAAGCAAGTATCGCTAGGAGCGAAGACTGAGTCAAGGCTGAGTTCGAAGGGGCTGCTGCGGTCCTTGTTGTCACCTACCAGATTCGAGGATCGACTTGACGCGCTTAAGGTCCTTCCGGTTGGCTCGACGCATCCCGAGCTTCATCAGCGGCGCCGTGACCTTTGAAAAACCGTTGGAGCCAACCCGGATTGGCTTTGGTGTTTTCCATTCGACCGACTCGATGTTCTCGTACCACCTGGGAGCGGTTTCGGGATCCATCGCGTCAGCGGCGACTTCGGGGCGCGGTCGATTGATCTCGATCTCGGTCTGGATATCAACTTCCATTACTCATAGGCCCTCCGGCAGATCTGGTGCACGCCCGACGACGTCACCATTTGAGGCCATAGTCGTCGTCGACACCAGGGCGGATGGTCCCCTCGTTGGTCAACGCCGTCCCAGGAACGGCATGTAGATGCCCGCCTGGGTGGGAGCGGAGGCCCCTTTTGGCCGCCATTTTCCCCCGTTTACCCCCATTTGGCTTGACAAGCGAACATATGTTCGCTAGTATGTGGGGATGAACCAGAAGGCGGGCTCGACAATGTCAGGGCAGGAGAGTTCGGTCCCCGCTGTGAGCGGGGCGGACCTCCTCCGGCGGATGGACTCCGCCAACGCTGAGGCGGGCCGGATCGAGCGCGAGCGCCTGCGGGCAATCCGGGAGTTCGACCGTCGCCACCTCTGGTGGGGTCACGGCTTCCGGGAACATGCCCATTTCCTTGCCGCTCGCTACGGCATCTCCCAATGGAAGGCTCGTCGATGGATCGGCACGGCCCATGCGCTCGAGCACCTGCCGATTACCTCTCACGCCCTGACCTCCGGCCTCCTCAGCCTCGACAAGGTCGTCGAACTCAGCCGTTTTGCCACCGGGGCGACGGAGAAGAAGCTCGTTTCGTGGGCGCGCCGCGTCACCCCGGGTGCCATACGCAAGCGCGCGGACGCCGAAACTCGAGCCTCCTTGGAGCGCACTCGCGAGGTGGAATCGGATCGACACCTGTCGTGGTGGTGGCACCAAGATGATGGGGTGCTCGAAATCGAAGGCCGCCTACCACCCGCAGAGGGTTCAGTTTTCATCTCGGCGGTGGACCGAATGGCCAAGGACTTGCCCGATTCACCACCGGAGGAGGGTGCGCGGATCCACGACACCGACTACTCGATCGATCAACGTCGCGCCGATGCGCTCGCGCTCCTTTGTTCGGCGCGCATTGCCGACGACAAGGACCCCGACCGGGCCATGGTGGTCGTGCATGCCCCCTATGACGCGCTCACGAATGGACGGGGCAAGGCCACCATCGCCAATGGCCCCGCTATCGATCCTCATACCGCGCAGCGCCTGGCCTGCGATTCCCGCCTGGAGGTTGTCCTTTACGGAGACGACGACAAGGCGGTGGGCATCGGACGGGCCTCGCGAGAGCCCACGCGCTGGTTGCGGCGTCAGGTCCTCTACCGCGACTCGCATACCTGCACATTTCCCGGTTGCGAGATGAAGCGTTTCTTACATCTTCATCACATGCATTGGTGGGATTTGCTTGGACCCACGAACTTGGACAACCTGATAACGGTGTGCACCCCGCACCACAAACTGGTGCATGAATGGGGTTGGAGTGTGAAGTTGCAAGAAGACGACACACCGGTTTGGTTCCGTCCCAGTGGACGTCGTTTCGAACCGGGGCCGGCGCCGCCCGATCCCTCCGACTGCCCACTTCCGTCATCTTTGTCCAATGATCCTCGCCCCTGGCCGGCGCTGTGGCACATGCTCCAGAGCAAAGACACTGCTCTGGGAAGAGACGAATCAATCAAACGGCTTCTGACGCTTTATCCGCCGGCCGCTCCTTTGGGTGGTTTCTGACGGCAGTTGGGATTTCTTCTCGGGCGGCACCTCTTAGAACGTCGACTCCGATCGACCAGTGGATAGGATGCCCGCGTGATTCCGAGATATAGCCGAGATGAGATGGCCGCGATCTTCGAGGATCGCGCCAAGTTCTCCCGGTGGCTCGAGATCGAGATCCTCGCCGTCGAGGCCCGGGTGCGTCTGGATCAGGTTTCGGTCGAAGACCTCACCGAGATCAAGGACAAGGCTGCGTTCGACCCGGCTCGAATCGCCGAGATCGAGGAAGTTCGTCAGCACGACGTGATCGCTTTCGTCGAGAACGTGCGCGAGAACGTCGGAGAAGCGGGGCGACACATTCACTACGGGCTGACGTCCTCCGACGTCGTGGACACGGCGATGGGGGCCGCGCTGAGGGACGCCGGCGACCTGTTGGTCGAGGGGGTCGGGCGTCTGACCGCGACGGTCAAGGCGAAGGCCCTGGAACACCGGGACACCCTCATGGCCGGAAGAACCCACGGCGTGCACGCCGAGCCCACGACACTCGGTCTCAAGCTCGCGGGATGGGCTTTCGAGTTGGCTCGCGACCGGGACCGGTTGAGGGTCGCGAGAGATCGCGTCGCCATCGGGAAGCTTTCTGGGGCGGTCGGCACCTACTCCCAACTGTCCCCGGAGGTCGAGTCCTATGTGTGCGATCGGCTGGGGCTGAGCGTCGAGGACGCCGCGACACAAGTCGTGCCGAGGGACAGGCACGCGGAATTCCTCGCAGCCATGGCCGTTACGGGTGCCTCACTGGAACGATTCGCCCAGGAGATCCGCCACCTTCAAAGGACCGAGGTTCGAGAGGTCGAGGAACCCTTCGCCGAGGGGCAGAAGGGCTCGTCTGCGATGCCGCATAAGCGCAATCCGGTCGTGTGCGAGCGGATCTGCGGACTGGCACGGCTCCTCCGCGCCTACGCCCAGACCGGCTTCGAGAACGTGGCGCTCTGGCACGAGCGAGACATCTCGCATTCCTCAGTCGAGCGGATCACGCTGGGAGATGCCTGCATCCTGCTGGACTACATGCTTTACAAGATGCGGTGGGTGGTCGACGGGATGACCGTCTACCCGAAAAGAATGATCGAGAACCTGGAGGCCTCTTGGGGGCTCGTCCACTCCCAGAGCGTTCTTACGAAACTGCTGACGGATACCCCACTACAGCGTGAGGAGGCCTATGCCCTCGTGCAAAAAAACGCCATGGCCGCTTGGGACGAGGAGCGTCCGCTGGTCGAGTTGCTGAAGTCGGATCCCGACGTCACCGCTCACCTTGATCCCGCCGAAA
>JALZEK010000171.1 GCA_030862065.1 Actinomycetota bacterium
GGCGACGTTGGGAGCGGTTTTCGGGTGGGGAGGATTGGGCCGGTTCATCGTCGATGGTTTCGCGACCCGGGACAACGCTCAGGTGATAGGTGGGGCCACGCTCGTTGCCATGCTCGCCATCTTGACCGAGGTGACGCTGAGTGTCGTGGAGAGACTCGTCCGACCGAAGCATCTAAGGGCCCCTCAAGCGGCCGCTCCGAGACCCGAGAGAGTGAGCGAGGCCCTGGGCCCTGCCGCCTGAGGTTGTCCTCGGTCTCGGTATAGGGTCGCCCGCGTCCATAAAGGCGGGCCAACGGCCCCCGTGAAGAAGGAGGCGAGAGACCCATGCGGAGATTCCGCAAGAACGTCCTCGGGGCGGTCTTGCTCGTGCTCGCGATCGCGGCGAGCGCGTGCGGATCGGGTGGGGACGACGGCGAGGACGGCGACACCGGCGGTCAGGAAAAAGGCCCCATCACCGTGGGCGTCTCGGGAGCCTTTCCCGAGAATCAAATAGTTGCGCAGATGTACGCCTTGGTGCTCGAGGACGCCGGCTACGACGTGAGCACGCAGCTCGACATCGAGACGCGGGAGATTTCGGATCCGGCCCTGGAATCGGGCGAGATCGACGTGAAGCCCGAGTACCTGGCGTCGGAACTTCTGTTCCTGGATCCCGATGCAGAAGCCGGAAGCGATCCTCAGGAGCTGGTATCCCAGCTTGAGCCTCTTCTCGAGGAAAACGGCGTGGCCATCCTTGAGCCATCTCCCGCCCAAGACCAAAACGCGTTCGTGGTTACTTCCGAGTTTGCCGATTCCGAGGGAGTCTCCACCGTCAGCGACCTACAACCGCTGGCCGGAGATCTCACACTTGGTGGACCGCCCGAGTGTCCGAGGCGTCCGTTCTGCATTCTGGGGCTGAAGGACGTCTACGACATCGAGTTCGGGAACTTTCAACCGATCGCCGATACCGCTGCCCGAGTGACGGCTTTAACGGGGGAGAGCATAGACGTGGCGCTCTTGTTCTCGACCGATCCTCAGATCGTTCAGGAGAACTTGGTCGTGCTGGAAGACGATCAGGGTCTCCAGGCGGCCGAGAACATCACCCCGGTGGTGCGCCAGGAGGTACTCAACGACGAGATCACAGAGCTGCTCAATTCTGTGAGCGCGGCGCTCGATACCGAGACGATGACGGAACTGAACGGCCGGGTTGCGATCGATCAGGAGGATCCGGAAACGGTGGCCCAGGAGTTCCTCGAGCAGGAGGGCCTGCTCTGATCGAGGCCGACCGGATGTGACCAAAGGGCCCGGTTTTGAGCCGGGCCCTTTCATCCGTCTTTGTGGCGCTCGCCCGCCCGCAGCGCGACGGGCAATCGATTCCCGGGAGGCGCGAGGGGACACACCCATCTGGAGTCGTACGAGCACGACGGGTTGTAGGCGAAATTGAAATCGAGGATGAGTTCTTCGGCCGTTCCGCCAAGGTCTGCCCCCTTGACCGTGTCGTAGAGATAGCGACCCGCTCCATAGGTCTCCTTCCCACTGGTCGCGTCCCGGACCGGCAGGAAGATCCCACCCGCGTAGTCCTCCATCCAGAAGACGTCGAGAGTGTGCGAGCCGGAAGCTAGGTCGAAGTGCGCGCGACCGATTCTGCTGAAGGCGAAGCTTTCGTCGCCACTGGTCGGGACGTCAAACCGTTGCGGGTCCGTGTGTTCGATGTTCCCGATGACTCTGAGAGCGGGGTCGTAGTCGAAATAGTCGAGCCCCTCAAATGACTCCTGCGCCTCATCCGGCAGGGGTGATTGGGGGTGGTGCTTGAGGAGGTCGTCCCGGACGGCTCGCCATCTTTCCCAGCCCACTTCGGGGGACGGAGCTTCTCTGACCTCGCGGTACAGAGCGAAGATCCGCCGCCTCCAATCCAGAAGGTGAAAGCTGGATTCCAGTTGAGCGGGGGGCATTTCGTGAATCTAACTTCACCCGGTCTCCCGACGGTCGAGCGGCCGTCGAGAGAAGGAGCTCGAGCCCGGTCGGTATCTAGGGTTTGTCCGGGGTCGACATCCAGGTGCAGCCCGGAGGACGTCTGAAGATGGGGTCGTCTCGGTTGTAGGTGCCGCAAGGCACAAGGGGGCCCTGTTTGTAGGGGTTCAGAGGAACGAAGGCCGATCCTCCCGAGTCACAATCCGGCAACCCGCCCGGATACATGGTGTTGCTGGTCGTCTCTTCCGAGCCCGACTTGTTCTTCGACCAGCAGTTATTTTCTCCCTGGTCGTCCCACCAGAAGTCGATCCCATTCGGCAGTTTCTTCCCTCCCGGACCGACCCCCATGAGGTTCGCCACGAAGAAGTTGGAGTTCGAGGTATCGAATTGGTTGGAGGGGTCGAAATCCTCCCGGAAGAACGCAGGCACGCCGAACATCATCATCCCGGCTCGCCAGTTGTCGTAGACGGTGTTGTTGATGACGTAATTGTGACTGCCGCCTGCAATCAGCAGGCCCGTGCCGACGGGGGCGGGCACGACGGGACAGATCGTCCCCTTCCCCTTGATGCCGCGCTTCGCGGGCTTCTTGTCACATACTCCTTCGTAGAGGTACTTCTCGAAGTAGTTCTCGTTGTTTGAATAGATGCGGTTGTCTTCGAACCAGCCGTGATTTTGCGGCAGGCCTGGATGATTGGGAAAGAAGCTGTCCACCGTCACTCCTGCCGAGTTCTTGAAGAAATCGTTGTCGTGGACGTGGAGCGAATTACCCGCCGTCCCCGCCATTCCTAGCGTGCTGTGATGGAAGCTGCACCGCGTTATCTCAACCGCCACTTTCTTCAGAGGCCCCGTCTTGTCCGACTCCCCGTTGAGGTCTGAGGCCGAACCCGGATAGACGGCGGCCTCCCCGTTGCGGTACGCCTCGCAGTCTTTGTGCACCCCGTGATCGACTGCATACGTTAGGTATCCGTATTCGTCGTTATAGCGTGCAACGACCTCATCGATCACAAAGCCGTCGGTCTCGATGATGTAGATGGCGTTGAACTCGAACAACTCGACGGTGAAGTTCTTGAGATACAGGCCGTCGGAGCGATCCCCCCTGATCCCGTTCAGCTTGGCCCAGTTGCCCTTCTTGTCAAAGCCGCCAGTAACGACGACGTCCTCCGGTTGGGCTCCCGTCCCCTCGATCTGGAGATCGCACACAGCGGCATCGCACTTGCGCTTGTCGTCGCCCGGGTTGATGTCGCCGAACACTCCGATGAGATTCTCCGCGTGGGGACAACTCAACTGCTCCTCGTAGGAGCGCGGGCGGGGACCGAGAGACTTTTCGCAACGAGGGCTGTTTCGGATTGGGTTCTCTCTGTATGTGCCGGGCAGAACGTAAATCGTGGTACCGGGGCGTTTAACCGCGTTGACCGCGTCCTGAACGTGACGAAAGTCGCACCGTTCGAGCAACTTCCGGTTGGTTTGCCGCAAACCACGATTGCCGATCTCGCGGATTCGTCGACCCGAACCTTTCTTGCACACGACGAGATAGGGCTTCGAGATCATCGATCGGTACCGGGGTATGGAGCCCGACCCGTCGGGGAACTCGGTCGGGCGCTCCTCGTGGGCCGAGGCCACACCGGAGAGCGCGAGGAGGGCGGCCGTCATCAACCCTGCGGCGAGACGGATGAGTGCCATCCCCTTCTTATTCCCGCCGCTCGGCCCGAAAACCTCCCTTGTTGGGCTGTCCCAGATTCATGGTCCCGCCCGGCAAGGGGGCATCATCCGGCGTTCAAATCAGTGACAGATTGAGCCGTTACGATCCTTCCGCTCGATGATCGTCGCGTTCCTGAAGGAGGTTTCCATGGCCAACGTATCTCCCATTCCCGAGGGCTATCCGCGGGTTTCTCCCTACCTGTGCGTCCACGACGCCGCTGCTGCCATCGACTTCTACACCGAGGTCTTCGGAGCCAAGGAGCGCGTGCGGATGCCCGATCCCGACGGGAGGATCGGCCACGCCGAGCTGCAAGTCGGTGACTCGGTCGTGATGCTGTCCGACGAATACCCCGACATGGATGTCAGAAGTGCGAAGTCTGTTGGGGATACTCCGGTCACCCTGAGCGTTTATGTCGAGGACGTAGACGACGTCTTCGATCGAGCCCTGAAGTCGGGCGCGACGAGCTTGCGGCCCGTCCAAAACGAGTTCTACGGCGACCGAACCGGCCGGTTAGAGGATCCATTCGGCCACCGCTGGAGCGTCGCCACTCACGTCGAGGATGTCCCGCCCGAGGAGATGGCCAAGCGCGCGGCAGAAGCAGCCGAAGGCTAACTCCGTGAAATTGCGGGTGTGGAGGTAACCATTTTCTCCACCTGACCGGTTGGTCACGAGCACCCCCCGAACGCTAGCTAATGGTTCCCTCGACCTTGAGGACGAGTCCGTAGCGGCTTCGACCTATTCCGGAAGCATGTCACTGCCGGGCTTGATGGATGTGCTCGATGAACCGCCGGTCATCGCGGGGCCGAACCACAGGAGGGCCCAGGGCGTCTTAATAGACAGCGAATGGAGAAACGGACAGGCTCGACGCGCGCTCTCATTCTGGCCGGCGCGGTGTTGTTTGCTTCCTGCAACGGAACGGAGGTCCCCCGGCGGGCCGGTGGCGCTCCCAGCCCTTCCCCTTCACCTCGGAAGGAGAAGGGGCTTTGTCAGCCCTTTCCGGACCGTCTTGTTGATGCATTCATTAGGGCCTATAACAAGCGAGAGCTCGAGGCGTTGGAGAATCTGGTCACGGCATCACACGTCCTAGACGTCGCCGCCGCAGCATACGCGGGAGATTCCTCCTTTGCCTCTGTCGTTGAATGGGCCACCGCCGGTTGGAACGCGGGTGATCGGATGAAGCTCGCGGGCTATACGGCCTTGTACCCGACGAAGCGAGCGTTTCAGATGCATATGACCCGGCGAAGCGACATCCTGCGGAGAAGGGGTGTCGAAGCCGTCTCAATGACGTTGGACGCGATGAGCCGCGGCTGCACAATCGAGTCGCTCGAGATGAGCGGCATGGTCCAAACGGGAGGCGAACCCTGTGCTTTTTACGCGGAGTTCGCCACCATCGACGATGTCGCTGCGAACGAGCCGCCTTCATGTCGGGATGGTTCCGGCGACTCCGCGCGCGTTGGACACGCAGCGATCTGGACGGGAGATCAGGCGCTGTTATGGGGCGGCAGCCGCGGCGGCAAATTCGCCTACGAGGATGTCGTGATGGACGGGCTAACGTTCAATCCGGAGTTGACTCGGTGGAGTCAAGTGGCGTCGCCACCTCTACCCGAGTTCACCCCGGCGGTCAGTGCCTGGACGGGCCGCGAGTTGATCGTCTTCGGTACCAAGTCGCGGCCAAAACATCGGGTCGTGGGTGCCGCCTACGATCTCACCCGCAGATCCTGGAGGATCCTCGTCTTCCCGTACCGGAAATGGTCTGCCTTCGAGAGCGTTTGGACGGGGTCCGAGATGATCTTGTGGGGCGGTCCCACCCACTCAAGGTCATCGCGAGCACGGCAGGGCGCTATCTACAACCCCGCCATGGACTCCTGGCGCCACATCGCGTCACCTCCAAGCGCAGGGCGCGACTCGGACGCAGTGACTTGGACCGGCACAGAGATGATCGTCTGGGGCGGCTCGAACTTGCGTTCTGATCTTGCAAAGGGAGCCGCGTACAACCCGGTGACGGACACGTGGCGGGAGATCCACTCCGCTCCAATCTCGGCCCGGGAGTGGCTGCCCATCACGTGGACGGGAACGGAGGTCGTGGTGTGGGGCGGGTCGAGCTTCAGCAGCAACCAGGCGGACGGCGCCGCCTATAACCCCGCAACCGACTCATGGCGAAAGTTGGCCCCCTCTCCGCTGCGAGGTCGTCATTACCACTCGGCGGTTTGGGCGGGGGGAGAACTCATCATCTTCGGCGGTTACAACTACGAACGCACGTTCCGAGACGCAGCGGCCTACGACCCAGTTTCTGACTCGTGGCGACGCCTTCCTCGCGCGCCTATTGCTGCTCGTTGTTGTCACAGCGCGCTGTGGACTGGAACGGAGATGTTCGTTTTCGGAGGAAGCCCTGAGCTCGGGGAGATGGCCCTTGGTGACGGAGCGCTCTACAACCCCGACACGAACCGGTGGCGTCGCGTTGTACCTGTCTTAGGTCCCTCGAAGAGTTAGATCTGGGGGCCCAAGCGGATGCTGGAACTCGACCCGTCATCTCCCTTAGCAAGTATCTGCAGACAGAGCGACGTGTCAGGTGACGATGTCTCTCCCGCCCGGTAGCCTTGATTCATGTCCCTCGAGATCGGGTATTGGATCGCCTTAGTCATCGGAGTCTCATTTCTACTTCTTTCCGTCGTATTGGGAGACGTCTTTGATTTCCTGGACTTCCTCGACATCGACTTCGGGGACGGGTTTGCAGCCACTCCGGTGCTCTTTACGGCGCTGGCCGCTTTCGGAGGTAGCGGCCTGCTCGCGATTGACGCGTTCGAGACGAGCAGAGGGCTGTCTGTGGTGTGGGGCCTCGGAGGAGCGGTTGTTGCCGGGGGTCTGGCCGCGACGTTCTTCGCGCTCCTCCATCGTCAGGAGGCTGGCGAGGGCTTTACGGTCACCCAACTAGTCGGAGCGAGGGGTCGATGCACGCTTGCCATCCATCCAGGAAAGGAGGGCAGGGTCGCCGTTCAGCATGAAGGTCTGACGCGATCGTTCTCCGCGACCAGCAGCGAGGAGATAGCTACCGGTGAGGACGTTCTCGTGCTCGATGTCGTCGGAACGTCAGTGAAGGTCTCACGCAGTCAGGAAACAGCCGAGCCGAAGGGCCCTTAGCCAGATCGGGGGAGTCATGAATCAGGTTCCCATAGTAGTAGCAGCTCTCATCGTGGTCGGGGTCGCGCTGATCGCGTTCGCGGCAAGCCGTTACAAGGTTGCGAAGCCTAATGAAGCCTTGATCATCGCCGGCTCGCGCAAATCCAGGGGTGGAATCCGGGTCGTCGTCGGGGGCGGCGCGATCATTTACCCACTCGTAAACGTGGCAAAGCGCGTTTCGCTTGAGATTCAGTCGATAACCGTCGGCCTGAGCGGAGCCGTCACCACCCAGGGTGTGCCGGTCGCTGTGGAGGGTATCGTCAACGTCAAGATCGCGGACGACGAGGACTCTATCCGTCAAGCGGCTCAACGTTTTCTAGACAATCAAGTCCGTATCCCAGAGATCGTCCGTAATGTCATGGAGGGTTCGCTTCGCACGATCATCGGCCAGCTGACCGTCAGCGAGCTCATCCGTGACCGCGAGGTGTTCGCAGCACGGGTCCAGGAGGTTGCGAACGGGGACCTGCAAGGTACGGGGTTGGCCATCGACGTCTTCACCATCCAATCCATCTCCGACACCGAGCAGTACATCGAGAACCTCGGTCGTAAGGCTGCGGCAGAGGTTCGTCGCGACGCTGAAATCGCCGAGGCGGAGGCCGAGAGAGAAGCTCGCCAGCAGCAGGCGTTGGCGAAGCAGCTGATCTACGAGGCTGAGAAGGCGACGAGCCTCAAGGAGCAATCAGTGCTCCAGGAGGTTGCGGGCGCGCAAGCCAAGGCGGAGCAGGCTAAGCCTCTGGCCGACGCACAGGCGCGGCGCGATGTCGTCCTTCAAGAAACCGAAGTCGCCGAGCTCGTGGCCCAACGTCGAGACAAGGAACTCGACGCTGAGATCCGGCGCACGGCGGACGCTCAGCGTTACGCCGCGGAGCAATCGGCCGAAGCATCGCGTTACACCGTTAAGGCGGACGCGGAGGCGGCACGCGATAGGAGGCTGCTCGAGGCCGAGGCGGAGCGGGCCAACCTCGAAGCCATTGCGGCAGGAAACGCCTTCGAAGAGCGCGAGTTGGGCAAGGCCCGGGCGGAGGCAACCCTGTCGGTGGGGGAGGCCGAAGCAGAGGCGATGTCGAAGAAAGCCGAAGCCTACAAGCAGTACGAAGAGGCAGCGACGCTGGAACTGCTCGTCTCGCGCCTGCCGGATGTCGCCCGCGCGATCGCCGAACCGATCGGCAATGTCAAAGACATCACGATTATCGATACGGAAGGCGCCAACAAGCTTACGCGGGTGACTGCCAACACGGTGCGCCAGATTGATGCGGTTCTGGAGTCGTTCACGGGTGCGAGTTTGAGCTCGCTGGTGGGCCGATATCTCCAGAATGGAAACGGTGGCCCGCCATCGGAGGAGCCGCCGTCCGACGCTAAGGGTGGTTAGCTCCTACTCGAAACAGATTTTCCGGGTCGCCTTCGGCTTGTGGACATAATCCTCGTCTTTGCCGTCGTATTGGTTGTCGCCATCCTGCTTTCGGATCTCGCGGACCGAAGCGTGCTGTCCACCGCCGTTGTGTTCCTCGTCGCGGGGTTCATGGTTGGTGAGGGGGTTCTCGACTTTCTGCTCGTACGTCCAGAGGACCCGGAGGTTCGCACGATCGCAGAGGTGGCACTCTTCGCCGTTCTCTTCACCGACGGGATGAAGGTGGGAGCCCGCGATCTCGCCGGAGCCTGGCGGTTGCCGGGGCGGGCGTTGGTGTTCGGCCTTCCTCTGACGTTGCTCTTCACGGCGGTCGCCGCCCGCTTCCTGGGAGACCTGCCCTGGGGGCACGCTTTTCTCGTGGGCGCGGTGCTGAGTCCGACGGACCCCGTTTTCGCGGCTGCTCTCGTGGGCCGGGAAGGCGTACCGCGGCGTCTCAGTCACCTGCTGAATGTCGAGAGCGGGCTCAACGACGGTTTGGCCCTGCCTATCGTCGTCGCGTTGCTCGCGACGGTCGGTGACGGATCCACCAATGCTGTTCACCTCGCGGGGGATCCGGTGCTGGGAGTGACGATCGGCGTGATCGTGCCACTCGTCGCTATCCGGATCGAGGAGACGAGATTCTTCTTGGCGGCATCCAACTACGAACCGCTTTATCCCTTTGCCATCGGGCTTCTGATCTTCGCTCTGACATCGGTCATAGATGCCAACTTGTTCCTGGCGGCGTTCGCCGCAGGAGTAACGGTGGCAACGGTGAGCGAGCGTTTCAAGGAGGCCTTTCACCGCTTTGGCGACCTGGTCTCTGAGTTGCTGAAGCTCGCCGCCGTACTCATCTTCGGCGCGCTGATCTCTCCAGATTTCTTGAGCGATGTCAGCCTCGGCGGTTATCTATTCGCGATTTTTGCCGTGGCGCTAGCGCGTCCGGTTGCTCTGTTGATCTCGTTTCTGGGTTCGGGGATCGATCAGCGGGAATGGATGGCGGCCGCATGGTTCGGACCAAAGGGTTTCGCGTCGGTCGTGTATGGCCTGCTGATACTGGAATCGGGCGTCGGCCTGGCCGACAGGATGTTCCATCTGGTTGCGATCGCAGTTGCACTGTCAATCATTGCCCACTCGTCGACCGACGTGGTTATCGCACGACGCTTCCGGGGTGTTGATATCAGGCCTGTCTAACCAAGCGCAGCGCGGGGCGCGAGCAGAATCTCGGGTACGAGCAGGACGTTGATCCGCTCCGATCGCAGGTCACGAGATCAACGACACAAGATCCGATGTACTGAGCGTGTGGGCCCAGATGGATTTGAACCATCGACCTCACCCTTATCAGGGGTGCGCTCTAACCGAGCTGAGCTATGGGCCCCCGGGAAACGGCAATTCTAACCGTCGGGCTGCGTAGAACTGGAAGCAGAACGTAGAGCCCCCGGACCAGTGGGGGCTCTACGTCGTTCGATCGGGTGGACTACTTGAACTTTTCGATTTGCGTCTGCGGGTTCGTGTTGCCCTTGAAGAACCTGACATCCTTCCGGCTCGTGGTTCCCTTCAACTCGTAAACCGACACACCCTTAGCGGACTGGTGCTCGTTCGTGTAGATGCGGCCGTTGTACCAGTACGCCGACCACATGTCCGGAGAGGTGCCCCCCTCAAGTGGCAGGTAGTGGCCGATCTCCTTGGGATTTTCCGGATCGCTGAAGTCAATCGCGGCCAGCCCGCCCATGTAGTAGGAGGACACGGCGATGTACTTCTTCGAGTTTTTCATCGGCAGAACGTTGAAGTTGTGGGTCGTGCACCGGAAGCGCTCGGCCTCGAACCGGTCGTCGAACGGAGGAACTCTGGGAAGCGAGTGATGGCTGAGGAGCTCAGGACTCTTCACCTTCTTGCCGGAGATGTCGTAGAACCACATCGCCCCGACGGTGCTCTCGGAATCGGGCGAGCATCCTCCTCCACCGGCGGCGCCGGCATGCTCATCTCCGATCAGAGCGATCTTTCCGTCCCAGGTGATCGCCGAGGAGTGGTCGAGTTCGATTAGCGGGTTTCGGGTCTGGCTCAGAATCTTCGGCTTGGCGGGATTCTTGACGTCGAGCGTTAGCCACACGCCGAGGCATGCTCCGATGGCCAGATTCCGCCCCGGGTAGTACGTGAAATCGTGGCATCCAATGGTGTCCGGGGGAAGAAAACCTGCATCGAGACCGATCACGTCCGACTTCGCCGGGTTCTTCTGGTCGATCTTGATTATCGAGAACTTTCTGTGCGAAACGTGGTTACAACTCGGTCCCTGTCCCGAGAGGGGATAGGACGTCACGTACATGTAGAGCTCGCCCTTCTTGGGAACCAGCGTGTGGGTGTGAGATCCGCAGTCGGTCTCCACGAATCCGACCTGCTGGGGCCGGCTTGGATTCGAGATGTCGACGATTCGCACGCCCTCGAGCCCGACGGAGCTCTTGGATTTCTTGTCTCCCGGCCCGGTCGCCCCGGTGTTATTGCAGACCGAACTATCGCCGTTGTTGCTCGACGCGCTGTCGATCGAGACGAACAGCAGGTCGCCCCACACTGTGACGTCGCCCTGAGAGCCGGGGCAGGCATGAAGCCCGATCTGTTCGATGTAGGGCTTGCCCTTGTGGATCCGATAGAAGGCGGTTCCCTGGTAGGACCCCGCGATCACAAGGTTCCCCTGGAAGGCCAGGTCGCTGCCCAATCCGTTGGCGTCGCCGATCTTGATCGGCAGGCGAGCTAGTTCCTTAATGTTCTTTGTGTGGTCGTCGGCGCCGTGACCGGCCGACGCCGGAATGCTGCCGAGCACCCCGGAGACCAGGCCGAGAGCCGCCACCACAGCCATTGCCCTCACGCGCTGTCGCATTGTTACCCCCTACGGTCGGGATTCCATAGCCTTTGTCCAGATACTTGGACAAACCAAGGCAAATCTCCTCCCCAAAAGGGGGTGCTGGCCGCCTAGGACCTCGTTCCGTTAGGCGGGAATGGGCAGGTCAGGCGGTAAGTTCGAGGCCCGAGATGATGTCGTCTTTGGGCCTTGCCCCCACGACCTGCGACCTGACCTCGCCGTCGGCGAAGAGGGCGATCGTGGGGATGCTCATGATGCCGTACTTGGCCGCGATTGCCGGGGCCAGATCGATGTTCAGTTTGACGACCCGGACCTTGCCGTGGAACTCGATCTCGATCTTCTCGAGCTCGGGATGAACGAGGCGGCATGGGCTGCACCACTCGGCCCAGAAATCGACGATGACGGGGGTGTCGGACCCGAGCACGACCTCGTTGAATTCCTGCTCGGTGACTTCTTGCATGAGCGGTTACCGCCTCCTGTCGTCGGTTCTTGTTCGAAGGCTTAAACGACCGGCGAGTCCTTCTATTCCCCCTGTCGGCCGCTCTCCAATCACCGGGATTTCAGACTAGTCGCCTCAGGCCGAACCGGACATTGCTCGAGCCCGAACAACGCCGTCGAGGAGATGCCAGACCGCCTGGGCCCCCCGGGCCGCCCCCTCGGCTGCAGCCGCCTCGTCTTCCTCGTTCTCGATCACGGAGTCGAGGGCCTCGATCAGCTCGTTAGCGTGCTCGACGTCCAGTTCTCCGTGGAGGGAGAAATACTCAACGCTGGACCCGTCGACCCCGTAGTGATCCTTCAGACCTTGCACCTTCGTCTGGGCCACCTGGGGGGTCTGCGATTCGTACCCGTAAAGCATCCCGAGCGCAAACGAGACCGGCATGTCCGAAGCGGCTTCCGAAAAGGCCAGCGCACATTGGTCCGTCTCGGGGGAGCGGGGGGCCGATCTGAGGTCGTCCTCCTTAACCCCGAGGGCTTCGGCAAAGCGAATCCACAAGCCGGGGTGGTCGCCGTCGCGCTCGTCGCGGAGGTTATTCAGGACGATCTCTCGCGCCCGCGGTTCGGGGACTCGTTCCGCAAGAGTCTCCAACACCGTGGGAAAGGTCTCCACCTGCCTGAAGTACTGAGCGCTGTAGTGACGAAGATCCTCAAGCGACAAAGTTCCATCGGCCCAGGCGCGATAAAAGGGATGGTCGAGCAATCGGTAGTTGCGCGTCGCGGAGTCGAGCCTGCGCTTGAGGTCTTGGGTCAAAGCACTTCCTCCTTGTCTCAGCCCTGTCGGCCCAACCTAGCAGACCGACT
>JALZEK010000004.1 GCA_030862065.1 Actinomycetota bacterium
TAGATCAGATCCGCATTCAGGTTGCTCGCCCCGGCCCTCTTTGCCGCGGCCAGGGCGCCCACAGCGACCTCGGGGGAGTGCGTTCTGCCGAGCCCCGCGAGCACGTGAGGGGCCAGCGACTGCACTCCGATGGAGAAGCGGTTGAACCCCGCGGAAAGAAGCTGCGCAAACTTGTCTCGATCGACGGTCTCGGGATTGGCTTCGATCGTTATCTCTGCGCCCTCTGATATCCCGAATCGAGTCTCTAGGGCGACGAGTATGCGTTCGAGATCCCTCGGGGACAGCAGAGTGGGAGTCCCCCCACCCAAATAGATGGAAGACGCCGTCCGAATCGGCCCGGACCAGCGTTCGATGTCGCGCACCAAGGCCGCGACGTAAGAGCCGTGCAGTTCCTGTTGTCCCTCGTACGTGTTGAAGTCACAGTAATGACACTTGTGCAAACAGAACGGGATATGAACGTAGATGCCGAAGCCGGGACTTACCGTCCAGTGTTCTGCAGAGGTCTCCAGCGACGCGATGAGGTTCACTGTTTCTTAGCCTTGGATCCGTCGATTCGCAGCGCCTCGATGAAGGCCGATTGCGGCACCTCGACCGCGCCGATCTGCTTCATCCGTTTCTTGCCTTCCTTCTGGCGTTCGAGGAGCTTGCGTTTCCTCGTGACGTCCCCTCCGTAACACTTGGCGATGACGTCTTTTCTCTTTGCGCGCACCGTCTCGCGGGCGATGATGCGCGACCCGATCGCGGCCTGAATGGGGACATCAAAGAGCTGACGGGGGATCAGCTTTCGAAGACGATCGGTCATCGTCTTTCCATAGTCGTAAGCCTTGTCGCGGTGAACAATCGTCGAGAATGCATCGACGGGCTGCTGATTCAGAAGTACGTCGACCTTGACCAGATTGGACGAATAGAAGCCGGCCGGTTCGTAGTCCAGCGACGCGTAACCCTTTGTCTTGCTCTTGAGAAGGTCGAAGAAATCGAAGATTATTTCCGCCAGAGGCATCAAGTAGCGAATCTCCACACGCTCCGGGGAGAGGTAGTGCATTTCCTTGAGTTCGCCCCGGCGATCCTGACAAAGTTGCATGATCGTTCCGACGTACTCGGAAGGTGTAACGACCATCACCGACACGTAAGGCTCCTGTACATCCACAATCTTGCCCGCCTCGGGCATATCCGTCGGGTTGCGGACCACCTTTTTGGTCCCGTCGGTGAGCTCGATCTCGTAACCCACCGAAGGAGCCGTCGCGATCAACTCGAGATCGAACTCACGCTCGAGGCGCTCACGCACGATCTCCATGTGCAGAAGGCCCAAAAAGCCACAGCGAAAGCCGAAACCAAGGGCGCCGGATGACTCCGGTTCGTAGACCAGAGCGGCATCGTTGAGCTTCAACTTCTCGAGCGCGTCTCTCAATAGCGGGAAATCGTCCCCCTCGATCGGATAGATGCCGGCGTAGACCATCGGCTTCGGCTCCCGATAACCGGGCAGAGGCTTGTCGGCGGGCGACTCCTGGGAGGTGACCGTGTCGCCGACCTTGACGTTGGCCACATCTTTCACGCCGGCAATCAGATAGCCGACCTCTCCCGTCTCGAGGACACCGAGGGGATTTGCCTCGGGGGACATCACGCCGATCTCATCGGCCTCCGCCCGTACCCCCGTCGCCATGAAGAGAACTGGCTGGCGCGTCTCGATACGACCGTCGAGCACCCTTATGGAGGCCACCACTCCTCTGTAAGAGTCGTAAAAAGAATCGAAGACCAGGGCCCGAAGTGGAGCGGCGGGATCTCCTTTTGGAGGAGGTATGCGCCTCACAATCTCCTCGAGCAAGAGCTCGACTCCCTCGCCCGTCTTGGCCGAGATGCGGAGGACGTCGCGGTCCTCGCATCCGATCAGAGACGCGATCTCCTTTGCGTACTTGTCGGTTTGTGCGGCCGGAAGATCGATCTTGTTCAGCATGGGAATGATCTCGAGGCCCGCGTCCACGGCCAGATAAAGATTCGTCAGGGTCTGAGCCTCGATTCCCTGAGCCGCGTCGACCAGCAGCAGCGCGCCGTCACATGCCGCGAGAGATCGCGATACCTCGTAACCGAAGTCAACGTGGCCCGGCGTGTCGATCAGATTCAACTCGTAGGTCTCCCCATCGGGCGCCTTGTACTCCATGCGTGCCGCGGCGGCTTTGATCGTGATCCCTCGCTCGCGCTCGAGGTCCATGGAGTCGAGGAACTGCTCTCGCATATCTCTTTCCGACACCGTCGCGGTGAGCTGGAGGAGCCGATCCGAAAGAGTGCTCTTGCCGTGGTCAATGTGGCTGATCACGGCAAAGGCACGCTGGTGTGCCTGATCCATGCCGGTCAGCGTAGACCAACAGTTTGGTATGTTTGTGTAATCAAATTCGGCTCAGACCAAGCAATGTAGGTCTCTGACCAATCAAGATGAGGACTCCCGCGCATGGCAAACATAAAGAGTCAGATAAAGAGAAATAGACAGAACGAAGGTCGCAGGCGGCGCAACAAGTCGGTGCGATCCACCCTGAAGACACGGGTGAAGAGTTTCGAGGAGGCCCTGTCGTCGGGAGATCGCGCCGCCGCGGAGCGCGAATACGGCGAGGTCGCACGAGCCCTCGACAAGGCCGCAAGCAAGGGCATCATCCACGCCAACACGGCGGCCAACAAGAAGTCACGCCTCGCACGCAGGCTGACGAGCTAGAAAAACGTCCGCGCCGAGACGATCTCCACCACGGCCCGCTCGAGGGCGGCCTCGGGCGACAGGTCCCCTCCCTTGATCTCGAGATCGGTTCGGGCCAGGACCTGCATCGCCTCTCGCAACTCCTCGAGCCGAAAGGCCTTCGCCTGTTGATGGACGCGCCGGGCCCTCCACTCCGGTAGGCCGAGTGCCTCCCCGACGGCGCGGGGCCCCCCCTCCGCATAGGACCTGGCGATCAGCAACCGTCGCAGGTGGGACGAAAGCGCTCCGAACACGACGAGCGGGACGTCCTCTTGGTCGAGCAAGCGGCGCAGGGCCGTCATGGCCTGGGGAAGGCGTCTCTCTCCAACGGCATCCGTAAAAGCGTACATCCGCTCGTCGGCCAGGCGGGGGAACGCGCGCTGGATCTCGGCGGGCGTGACAGTCGCACCGGTGTCCAGCTGGGTCGCGAGTTGCTCTAAGGCCGTATCGAGGTCGCGCAGTTCCGATCCCACCGCGTCCAAAAGGGCCCAGCCGGCGCGGTCGTCGAGCTTCAGAGAGCGCTCCCCGGCGCGGCGTCTAAGCCACGCCACGAGGCTGCGGCCCCTGGGGGGGTCTAGGGTCACGACCGCGCCCTTCTTGTCGACGAGGCGAGCAAGCGCCGTCTTCCTGTTTGCCACCAGCACGAGAACGGATTCCGAGGAAGGAGACTCGATGAACCTCTCGA
>JALZEK010000008.1 GCA_030862065.1 Actinomycetota bacterium
GAGTCGACGCTCCAGACGACTCCTTCTTCCAAAAGCGGGTGCCACAACACCGGCCCGAATGGATCCAGACGACGAAGATCACATTTCCGAGCGGAAGAAGCGCGGAGATGCTGGTGATAACAAATCGTGCCGCGCTGGCGTGGGCGGTCAACCTTGGCTGTATCGACATAAACCCGTGGCCGGTCCGTCGCGCCGATGTGGACCACCCGGACGAACTGCGCGTCGATCTCGACCCGACTCCGGACATCCCTTTCTCGGACGTTCGGAAGGTCGCGCTGGTGGCGCACGACGTACTCGAGGAATTCTCGCTCGCCGGCTTTCCCAAGACCTCCGGAAAGCGCGGCATTCACATCTACGTACGAATTGAGCCTCGGTGGGGCTTCCGGGAGGTTCGACGGGCCGCGCTGGCGTTCGCGCGCGAGGTCGCCAGGCGAAGCCCGATCGCGACGACGGCGTGGTGGAAAGAGGAACGCTTCGGCGTATTCGTCGACTACAACCAGAATGCTCGGGATCGAACCATCGCGTCCGCCTACTCGGTCAGGCCGGTTCCCGCGGCGACCGTCTCGTGTCCACTGTCGTGGGACGAGGTCGCCGACGTCGAGGCCGGAGACCTCAACCTTCAGACCGTTCCCGGCCGGTTCCAGGCCACAGGAGACCCGGCCGAGAAGATCGACGACGTCCACCATTCACTCGACCCACTTTTCGAACTGGCGAATCGGCAGGAGCAGGAGGGGGCCGAGGAGGCGCCGATGCCCCCTCATTTCCCCAAAGAGGAAAAGGAACCGCCGCGGGTCCAACCGTCCCGTCGCAAGAAAACAACAGTCAAAAAGAAGGGAGGGAGCCGTTAACGGCGTCGCCCGGCGCCTCGAAGTTCGCTGGTTACGACCACCAGGTCTTTGGCCTGCCACGTGAGACGAGGAACAAAACCTGCCCCTCTCAACCAGTTCAGGAGATCCTCGGTCGAAGAGGGCAGATCGTAGCCGGGGGTAATGGGAGTGACTATGTCTGTGGGATCGTCGGGCACGACCACGTCCCCCATGACGAACCGCCCTCCGGACGATATGAGCCTCGCCAATCGTTGAAACAGGTCGGCCTTCGCCGGTCCGTCGAGGTGGTGAATCGTCAGCGCCGAGACGACAAGCTCGAACGGACCGTCCGGAAGAGGATCTTGAATCCCACCGACCAGCAACTCATCGACCCGGTCGGGCGGCAGGGTCTGCCGTGCCCTGGCAAGCATGTCCTCGCTCACATCGATGCCGGTTAATCGCGCCTGTGGATGAAAATGGAGCACTCGACGCGCGGTTTCGCCGGTTCCCGTTCCCAGCTCGAGGATCCGCTTGACGTCAGGTCCCTGGGTCGCCGCGGCGACACGGTCCTGGAGTTCGTCGAAGGCGGGGACCTCTGCGTGCATGAGGTCCAGGTAGTCGTCGGGCCTGAAGTGGAACTGAGACATCTTTTCCTCGCCGAGTAGGTCTCTACTGAGAATATTTCTCGTCTGGCGATCACCCGACGTCAGAGGACCTGATCGAGTGTGCACTCCTTCGGAGATTTGTCCTCGCGCCAGTGAAGAAAGGTCGAGGCGTGGCGGAAGCGGTCGCCCTGCATTCGGTCGTAAGCGACCTCGCAAACGAGTTCGGGTCGCAGAGCAACCCAGTTGAGTTCCCGCCCTGCGTTCCAGCGACTGGGCCCCCCCGGCGTGCGCCCGAGCCCAAAGCTGTCGCCGCCCTCGAGTGGACGAAGCCGCTTGAGAAGCTCTCTTCGCTCGGCGGCCTTGAACGACGACGTGTGGCCGACGAAGTGCAGGACCCCGGCGTCGTCATAAAGTCCCAGTAGTAAGGAGCCAACTCCGTCCTTGGTCTTCGAGAGTCTGTATCCCCCCACGACGCAGTCGGCCGTGCGGCGCTGCTTCAGTTTCACCATGACTCGCTTGTTCTCGACATAGGTGAGGCCGCGCTCTTTCGCGATCACTCCGTCGAGTCCGAGCTTGCCGAAAGTGTCGAGCCAGCTCATGGCCTCCGCAGGGTCGTCCGATTGCGGAGTCACGAAGATCTGGGTCGCCCGGCGACTTTTGGGGACCGAGCCGCTATCGTCCAGGGCCTTCACGAGCAGGTCTCGTCGCTCCTCCAGGGGGGCCTGGCGAAGATCCTTTTTGTCCGCGGCGAGTAGGTCGAACGCCACGTAGCTCGAGGGAGTTTTCTCGGCCAAGAGGTTGATGCGCGACTCGGCGGGATGGATCCTTTGCAACAACGCGTCGAAGTCGAGGCCCTTGTTGCTCGTGACGACGATCTCTCCATCGACGACGCAACGCCTCGGAAGGCTCTTCTTAAGCGCGGGAACGATCTCCGGCAGGTAGCGATCGAGCGGCTTGAGGTCTCGGCTCTGGACTTGCACCTCGTCCCCGTCTCGAAAAACTATGGCCCTGAAACCGTCCCACTTCGGCTCATAGAGCCACTCCGGTCCGGTCGGAAGCTCGTCCTGGAGTTTCGCGAGCATCGGCTTCACCGGAGGCATCACGGGCAGTTTCATGAAAATGACTGTAAGGGGCGCGGCCCCACTACGCTGAAAGCATGTTCATTACCAATCGCCAGATCTCCGAATTGCTCGCGATCAGGGCCGAAGAGACGGAGGGAGATCGCAGCCGGGCCTACCGCCGCGCCGCTCGGGCCGCCCTGACCTGGGCCGATGAATGCTCGGCGTTGCTCGAGAGGGGCGAGAGCCTCACGCAGTTGCACGCGATCGGAGACCGTCTCGCCGGCCGGATTCTGGCGTGGATTGAGGATCCTCCCGAGGTTCCGGATCCACCCGGGATCCGACAAGACTTTCTCACTCAGACGCAAGCGAGTTCTGCAATTGAATCGGAACAGGGATGGCGCGATTTGCGAGGCGATCTTCAGATGCACACGGTCTACAGCGATGGTGCCGTGACCGTTGCCGAGATGGCGTCGGCGGGAATCGAGCTCGGCTACGACTTCATAGCGATAACCGATCACTCGAAAGGACTGAAGATCGCCGGTGGGGTTGATGAGGAGGGATTCGCGCGACAGGTCGAGGAGATCGATGAGCTCAACAACCGCTTCCAGTCGGAAGGGATTGATTTCCGGGTGCTCCGATCGATGGAGATGAATCTTGACGTCAACGGCGAAGGGGACATGGACGGCGATGTCTTCGGTCTGTTCGAGCTCGTCATCGGATCGTTCCACTCCGCGCTGAGGTCGACCGACGACCAGACGGATCGCTACCTGGCGGCGCTGAACAACCCCACCGTGGACATCATCGGTCACCCCAGGGGACGGAAGTTCAATCGCCGAGCGGGGCTAAAGGCGGAATGGGAAACGGTCCTCTCCGAGGCGGCCGACCGGCAAAAGGCGCTGGAGATCAACTCCTATCCGGACCGGCAGGACCTCAACGTCGAGATCCTGGCGCGGGCCGGGCCCGGGAACCTCTTTTCGATCGGCACGGACGCACACGATCCCAACGAGATGCTGTTCATGGACTTCGCCCTGGGGGCCGCGGCCACTGCCGGCATCGACAGAGAGCGAATCATCAACTTCTGGTCGCCCGATCAAATAGTGGACTGGGCCCGCTCCAACTAGCCACGCGTCGCCTTAATTCGGCAGGGGCAAACTGGCTGAGCGAATCAGGTGGGTCGACGGTCTGCGCGAGAGTTCGAGGGCTATTCGAGATCGGTTGGTTCGGCGCGGACCTCACTCAGCAGTTCGAAGCTTCCGTCCGCGGCCGACCTGATCGCGAGCTCGTCTCCGGCTCTGAGTATCAAGAAACGGCCGTGCTCGCCGCGCGCCTCTTTGACCGCTTCGACGAAGCGGGTAAGAAAAATTTCCTCCGCGTGAGCCTCGAGACGTTCCAGGTCGATGGCCACGCCTTTGGCCCTGCTCTGATCGTCCATGCGCCTCCTCCCGGGGGATTGCAGACCGATGGTAATAGATGGAAGCCGACCTCGACCCCGCGAACGACCGTCGGTCGGGATTGTGGCTACCCCTTGGCGCAGGGCGTCGCTTAGCGTCGCCGCCGTCGGCGCAAGATCGTCCTGATTCCTCTCAAGGGAACCCGAACCCAGTCCGGTCTGTGGGAGAGCTCGTATCCGATTTCGTAAAGGGCCTTGTCGAGTTCGAAGAAGGAAAGGGAAACGGCTCTCGATCTGGGGTCGGCTTGTAGAAACGAAGCTTCGTGAGATCGTCTTCGATAGGCGGAAAGAAACCTGTCGCGCGCCGCCGCCTCCCACGTGTCGGCCCAGGGTTCGAGGCGCTGCCAGTCGTCAGCTTCTGCGTCCGACATCTCGTAAAGCACCGTCGAGGAGACGTAGCTCAGTGACCTCAGCAGTCCGGCAACGTCCTTGAGCGCGGAGTGCTTGGCCCTCCTGTCCTGCAAAGGTCGGGCAGGTTCTCCCTCGAAGTCGATGATCATCCAGCCTCTGCGAGAGAGCATGGCCTGCCCGAGGTGGTAGTCGCCATGCGCCCGGATCTTCACTCCACGGTCCTGAATCGCTTTGAACGAATCGAACACGGAACGGATGGGGTCGACCACGCTCTGAAGGTCGTCGGAGCTGGACCGCAGCGCCTTGTTCAAAGAGGCTTTTGCCGAGGCCACCCACGCCGCGACGTCGGACGCCCTTACCAGGTCCGTGCCAAGTCCGGGATCGACGTCATCACGCGTCAAGAAGACGTGAAGCGACGCGGTCAGTTCTCCCAATTCCTCGAGCGAGGACAGTGCTTCGTCGGACTCGGCCTCGACGATCTCTCGCCGCATCCTTCCGGCCGGAGAACC
>JALZEK010000066.1 GCA_030862065.1 Actinomycetota bacterium
TCCGCGCCGATGAGCGCGTGGGAACCCTCGACCTCGTGCGTCACCGCTTTGCCTATGTCGTGCAGAAGAGTGGAGCGCTTCGCGAGATGGACGTCGGTGCCGAGCTCTGAGGCAATCATTCCGGCGATGTTGGACGCCTCCACCACGTGCTTCAACACGTTCTGCCCATAGGAGGTTCGGAACTTGAGCCGCCCAAGCACGCGGACAAGCTCCGGGTGCATATCCGTGATACCGGTCTCTAGGACGGCCCATTCGCCGCCCTCTCTGATCTCGCGCTCCACCTCGGCCTTCGACTTCTCGTGCGTCTCCTCGATCCTCGCCGGCTGGATTCGGCCGTCGCCGATGAGGCGCTCGAGGGTCAGCCGCGCGGTCTCTCGGCGGATCGGATCGAAGCACGACAACACGACCGCCTCGGGAGTGTCGTCGATGATGATGTTCGTTCCGGTGGCCGCCTCGAAGGCCCGGATGTTGCGACCCTCCCGACCGATGATGCGACCCTTCATATCCTCGTTCGGAAGCGTCACGGTAGTGACGGTGGCCTCCGTGGTCAGCTCGGAGGCGACGCGCTGCATCGCTATGGCGATGATCTTGCGGGCCCGCTTCTCGCCCTCCTCCCGGGCTTGCGCCTCGATGTCCCGGACGAGAACCATGGCCTCGCGCTTGGCTTCGTCTCTGATCTGCTCGGTCAAGAACTGCTTGGCGTCTTGAGCACTCATTCCGGCGGCGCGTTCCAGCTCGCTTCGGGCCCGCTGTTGGAGATCTTCGACCTCCTCTCGTGCCCGGCCCAGCTGTTGTTCTTTGGATTCGACGGATTGCTCTTTTCGCTCGATGGCCGACGCTCTCGTGTCGAGCGTCGCCTCGCGCTGAGCTATCCGATCTTCTTTCTTGTCGATCTCCTCGCGCCGGCGTTTGAGGTCGGCCTCCGCCTCCGAGCGCATCCGGAAGACCTCGTCTTTGGCCTCGACGAGCGCCTCACGTCTGGTCGCTTCGGCCTCCCGCTCGGCCTCCTGCACCAGGATCCGAGCCCGGGCCTCTGCGGAATCCGCCTCTCTTTGAGCGACCGCCTTCCGGGCGGCATAACCGATTCCCGCACCGACGAGCAGACCGATGAGACCACCAAGGACGATCTCCATCGCTCGCTCCTTTCTGAAATTCCCTCAGGTTCCGACTCGCAAGCCGCGAGCGGCACCCGGACGGAGCGAACGGCGAGCAAGATCGAGGAGCTAGATCCGCATCAGATTCGTGCGGACGGTTACCTTCCTGGAAATGGACGGCGGAGCCCCGTCGGGCTCCGTCGGGTGGAGGGTCAAGATCTTCATAGTTGCTCGCTCGCTGTTTCCGTACCGTTTTTTGGGAGTGTTTGCCAACTAAGTCGTTGACCCAATGGTACGACTTGCCGGAAGCGCCCGCTGCACTTTCGCTCAAAGTCCGCTACGAGCGGGCGGCCGGGGCCTCGGATCAAAGGGCCCCACCCGGTGCCGGCAGCCCTGAGGGCCTGGGATCAGGCCCCCGCCCGGAATCGGCAGAGCTGAGGGCCTGGGATCAGGCCCCCACCCGGAATCGGCAGAGCTGAGGGCCTGGCTCGGAGCGCTCTTGCCGCTGTTCTTGGAACGATGAGGCTTGATATTTCAGCATCACGGTGCCCGGAACGCCGCCAGCGCGTTTTCGGCGGTTCGCACCGCAGTAGTGATGTCGAGGGCCAAGCCGTCGAGGAGAGCAGTCTGGACGGTTCGGTCAGTCCCAGCCCTCGGGCGGAAGCACGGCCCGCAGCGCCGCCTCGCAGGCCTCCTCGGAGTAGCCCCGGCGGGCCAGCGCCGACTGGATGCGGCCGACCTGCCGGGCCGGGGGCAATCCTGCAACTCGGGCCATGAGGTCGGAGGCCACTTCGATCGCAGCGGCCTCCTCATCGATCCCGGCTTCCTCGACGGCCTGCCGGGCGATCTCGGGGGTAACCCCTTTTGCTTCGAGTTCTGCGATAAGACCCTGGGGAGCCAGCCGCTTCAGCCGACCGCGCCTTTCCACGAACTCGAGGGCGAAAGAGAGATCGTCCACCAGGCCGAGCTCCTTCAATCGGGCCACGGCGTCGTCGATGTCGTCATTCGAGTGGCCATCGGTGGCGAGGCGGTCTCGGAGCCCCCGCTCGGTGCGATCCTGAACCGACAACAAATCGAGAGCGCGATCGAACGCTGCGGCCTCTGCCCCCTCAAGCGAAAGCTCCTCGATTGGCTGTGTGCCCGGCGCTCTCACGGCCGCTCCTACTCGGAGACCTCCGCGGACTCGTCGTCTGACGAAACGAGACCGAGTTTGTCTTTGATCTTTAGTTCGATCTCTGCGGCGATGTCGGCGTTCTCGCCGAGGAAGACCTTGGCGTTTTCCCGGCCCTGGCCCAGTTGATCGTCGCCGTAGATGTACCAGGCTCCCGACTTGCGAACGATGCCCTCCTCGAGAGCGACGTCGAGAAGGCTGCCCTCCTTCGAGATGCCGGTCCCGTACTGGATGTCGAACTCGGCCTTCTTGAAAGGAGCGCTGACTTTGTTCTTAACGACCTTCACGCGCACCCTCGATCCAACGACCTCGGCCCCGTCTTTCAGAGCATCGATGCGACGGACGTCGAGGCGAACAGACGAGTAGAACTTGAGGGCCCGGCCGCCGGGAGTCGTCTCCGGGGATCCCCACGTGATCCCCACCTTTTCCCGGAGCTGGTTGATGAACACCAGAATCGTCTTGGATCGGTTGACGCTTCCGGCGAGCTTGCGCAGCGCCTGACTCATCAACCTCGCCTGAAGCCCGACGTGGGTATCGCCCATCTCTCCTTCGATCTCGGCCCGCGGCACCAACGCGGCCACGGAATCGATCACGATCACGTCGAGCGCGCCCGACCGCACGAGCGTGTCGGCGATCTCGAGTGCCTGTTCGCCGGTGTCGGGCTGGGAGACCAACAAGTCGTCGATGTTGACACCGACCGCCTTGGCGTAAGACGGATCGAGTGCATGCTCCGCGTCGATGAACGCGACGAGGCCTCCACCCTTTTGCGCCTCGGCCACGACATGCAAACTCAAGGACGTCTTGCCACTACCCTCGGGCCCGTATATCTCCACGATCCGGCCCCTGGGCAAGCCCCCCACCCCTAGCGCCAGGTCGAGGGCCAGCGATCCGGTCGAGATCACGTCGATCCCCAGATCGACCCCCTCGCCGAGCCGCATGATGGCGCCCTTGCCGAATTGCTTTTCGATCTGCGCCACCGCCATCTCGTAGGAGGCGTCCCGCCCCGCCTGATCGCGGCTCGTATCGGTCACTTGATCGCGGCCCCTGATGCTCGCCACTGGCGTCCTCCTTTATCCGGGACCCGGGGGGCCCACTCGTTTATCCGTCAGGCCGAACCTAGAGAGGGGGTACGACACAAAAGCCACCCTAAGCGAACATATGTTCGATCAGGCGGATTTTTCGCGGAGCGTCCAGAAAGAATCACCCCCTGGTAGTTACGCCGCTGTAATCCTACGCCTCCCCCCTCCCGACGGCCAGTTGCACGGCGAGACGGGAGAGGGGGTGGGCTCGGGCCGCGAAGCAGTTCGAGCTCGATCCAGGGGCCCACGTCCGTGGGTCCCGCCGGGGGTATCACCAGTCCGTGCAGCGCCAGTAGCGCTATGCGCATCTCCGGCTTCACTAACGAGAGTTCGCAAGGTCCGCCGGCCGTCTGTGCAGCGCCAGCAGCGCTATGCGCATCTCCGGCTTCACAAACGGAAGTTGAGCGGGCCGGCTGAGGCAATGAGGGAGGAAATAGGGAGAACGACGAGTTGTTACTCGGCCACTACCTCTATCTCGTCTACGACCTTCGGCTTGTAGGACACATGCTGGGCATCCACGAACTCAACGCCCAGCCGATGGGTTCCCTCCTTGAGGGTGACCATCGGGTTGGCAGTGGTCGGCATGTCGACGAGAGCACCGTCCACAAAGATGTGCAGGTGTCCACCGCTCTGGTCGCCCGGAAACCGGGCCAGCTTTCCTCCGTTGATCGCGACCTGAAGCTCAAAGGGCTCCCGCGCCGTCACGCTCTCGCCCGGCTTGGGAGAAGTGATAACGACGCTTCGTCCAGCGGCGGCCGGCGCGCCTCCGACGAAGAACGCGCCCGTTCCCACGCCGAGCGCCAGAAGAATGATCGCAATGCTAATAATCGGTTTGACGCTCTTTTGCACAAACAAAACGATCCCGAGAAGAAGGAAACCGCCGGCGACGGCGAGGTATTCGATATGAGGCCCGCTCTGATCCAGCGTGTGTGCTAAAGGCATTCTTCCCCGACGGTGGCGCCCCCTCGCGAAAGGCTATTGCGCGGTTCTGCGGATGAGCAACGCGGCCCCTATCACGGCCGCGCTTCCGAGGGCGACCGGCAAGAGGGGGAAGCTCGATCCCCCCTCCTCTTCGGGCCCCGGCTCCCCATTGCCGCCTGCTCTGGGGGGCTCCGTTTCCCCATTGTCGCCGGCCTCAGGCCCGTCGGTTTCCTCGTCCCTCTCGGGAGCCGAGCAGTCCGGCTGGCCCGACACCTGTAACCGATAGCTCCCCTTGACCAGGTGCCCGTCGACGCTCGAAATCGTCCTGTAGGAAACCGTCCATTTACCCGGTTGTCCGCCCGCCGTGTACACGTGAGCAACTCGGTCCTCGATCTCAAACCGATCGACAATGTTGTCCTTACACCCATCCAAGACCTTGATCGCCGAGTCCTCGGTGGGTGCCTCCGTGAAGGTGATGGCGAGATGATCGATAGGCGCCCCCACCTTGCTTCCGGCCTTGGGGAAGGTGGCGTCGAGATCTCCGTGCGCGTAGGCACTCGGGCCGGCGATCGTCGGGATAACTAATAGAAGGAGTACTCGACCAAAAAATCTCACGAACCCATTGTCATACACGGGAAACGTTACCGAGAGAGGGTCCGGAAACGGTTAGAACCACCGGGGTGTCAACCCTCGAGCGCCTGTCGGCGTTGCCCGCTTGGCAAGCGCGAGAAGATTTGGGTGTTAGGAGAGCTTTCGGTCATCGGCCTCCGGTCAGAGGGAACGACTCGAGCAATTCGTAGCGCGCGCCCGAACGCTGAAGATGGGACCTGAAGAGATCGACTGCATCGACCGTGAAGGGCTCGACCGACGATAGATCGATCTCCGGAAGGCCCTCGGGCACGCGGGCCGGCATTTTGAAGCGCGCCAGCGTCAGATGCGAGTGAAATGGTCTCTCCTCCACCTCGTAACCGAGCGGCTCAAAGGACTTCCCGTATTCGGTGGCGAGATGCGTCAGTAGTTCGGCCGGATCGTCGATCCCTATCCACAACACGCGGACCCGCTTGGCGGAGGGAAACGCTCCGAGACCGGTCAGGGACAACTCCGCGGGTGAGTGGCTTCGGGCCACTCTTTCGGTCACCTCGCTCACGGCCCCGATCCGATCGGGGGGCGTCCAGCCCAAGAACTTGAGCGTCAGGTGTTGGTTTGCCGCCGGCACCCAGCGCGCCTCCGGCCATCGCGCGCGCAGCTCGTCGGCAACCCTTTGTACCGCATCTCTCACCCGGTCGGGAATCGACGCGGCGACGAAGAGCCGGACGTTTTTCTCGGGCATTAGTCGTTGGATTCGATCAGGCGTCGGCCCAGGTCCAGGGCGGCGGTGACCGCGATCGCTTGAATGTTGTCCCGGTCTCCGTAACCCCTTATCTTGCGCACCTCGGTCCTGCCCGAGTGGTGGGCCCCGACGAAAATCGTGCCGACGGGCTCATCATCGTGTGGATCCGGACCCGCGACTCCGGTCGTCGAGACCCCGAGATCGACCGCCAGCACCTCCGCGGCCCCCTCCGCCAGCGCCGCGGCCGCGGCATCGCTGACGGGGCCGGGTCCCTCGAGCACCTCCTGTGGTACGCGCGCCACATTCTGCTTGGCTCGGTCGTCGTAACAAACAAGAGACCCCACAAAGACGTCGCTCGCCCCGGCCGCCTTCGTCATCGCAGCCCCGACCAACCCACCGGTCAGTGATTCGGCGGCCGCCATCTTCTGTTTGGTCGACCTGAGCAGGTCCGTCAGGGCCTGGGCTATCGACTCGTGGTTCCCGTGCACCGCGGCCTTCCCGAGGCGCTCACGCACCTTACGTTCGATCGGCTCGATGAGGGCGACGGCGGAGTCGTGGTCTTCCGCTCGCGCCGTTAGGCGAATCCGGACTTGACCTCCGCCCGCCAGGAAGGCGATGGTCGGGTTGTCCTGGCTGTCGACCAGGTCGGAGATCTTCTTGTAGGTATGCGACTCGCCGAGTCCGATGACGAGGACCTGACGGCTGACTATCGCTCCGCCGGTTCTCTTGTCGCGCAGATACGGCACCACCACCTTGTTCAACATGGCCTTCATCTCCCAGGGCACGCCGGGCAGGGCGAACAGCACGGAGTCGCGCTCCTGCAGGTAGAACCCTGGGGCCGTTCCCTCCGGTTCGATGACGACGGCGCCCTCCGGAACGTCCGCCTGCCGCAGATTTTCCTCCGGCATCTCTCTTCTCAGGTTCTCGAAGATGGCGCGAATGCGCTCGACGAGGCTTGGGTCGCGGATCAGGCGCCGTCCGGTTGCCGCCCCGACGCCCTCTCTGGTCACGTCGTCGGGCGTCGGTCCCAGGCCCCCCGTGACGATCACGCAGTCCGATCGCTCGAGCGCGGTCCGCAACGTTTCGGTCATGCGATCGAGGTTGTCTCCGACCACGGTGTGGAAATAGACGTTCACCCCTATCTCTGCAAGAACCTGAGATATGTCCCGGGCGTTCGTATTGGCGATCTGCCCAAGCAAGAGTTCGGTGCCAACGCCAATGATCTCGGCGTTCATCGTTCGACCGCGACGCGCGGGCGGAATGCCTGCACGAAGTACTCGGCCCCCGACCACACCGTCACTCCGACCGCCAAGGCAAGGAGCAGCCAGTGCCCGGCGTTCCGTTCACTCCACGGGAGAAGCCACCAGCCGACCATTGCCAGTTGCGTCAGAGTCTTCGCCTTCGCCGACGGGGAGGCCGGAAGGTCGGCGCCCGAGTGCACCACCTGGATCCGCAAGATCTGAACGGCGACTTCCCTCACCGCGATGACGACGGCAGCCCACAGCGGAAAGGCATGGGCGTCGACGAGGACCACCAGCGCGGCCCCCACCAGAAGCTTGTCGGCGAGAGGGTCGAGAAACTTTCCTGCTCTCGACTCCGTTCCGTGACGGCGCGCGAGGTAGCCGTCGATGAGATCCGACACCGACGCCACCACGAAGACGACGGCGGCGGCCGCAGCCGCCGCGTTCGATTCGCCGTACGCGAGAACGACGAAAACGGGAACCAGCGCGATGCGCGCGATCGTTATCCCGTTCGGAAGGTTCACGCCGCCACCATCATGCTGTGACTCACCTCGATTTCCTCCGGTTGGATCAGCGCCGCGGCTACGTCAGGAGCGGTGAATGCCCTCCAGGTCGGCCCCGACGGAATCGGTAATCCTTACCGAAACGTAATCCCCCACCGAGACCCCGTTGGAGGTTGCGAATCTAATCTCTCCATCCACCTCGGGCGCCTCTCTATGCGACCGCCCCGTCCACCGTCTTCCGACCGGATCGAAGCGCTCGGCCAGGACCTCGAGGTCGTTGCCGACCACGGCCGCGGCCCGGCGCTCCATCGTGGCGTGGGCGGCCCTCGTCACCGCCTCCGCCCTCGCCCTCGCCTCGGGCTCGGGGATCTGTAAAGCCATGTCGTAGGAACGAGTTCCCTCCTCGCGCGAGTACGTGAAGACACCGATCCAGTCGAGATCATGCTCGGCAACGAAGGATTCGACCGCAGCCGCGTCGTCGTCAGTTTCTCCGGGAAAACCCAGGATGAAAGTGGAGCGCACCGCGGCCAGCGGATCGAGGGATCTGATCTTCTCGATCATGCGTTCGAACCGCTCGCGTCCCCCCCACCTGCCCATGGCTTTCAGGACGCTCGGTGAAACATGCTGCAGTGACAGATCGAAGTAGTTAGTGATCGCGTCGGAACCGATCATGGCCTCGATCAGACGGTCGTCGACCCCTTGGGGATGCAGGTACATGAGCCGCAACCGGCGGATCCCCTCTATGCGCTCGAGCCTCTTGAGGAGGTCGATCAGATCGCCGTCATCCCGGCCCCGGCCCCACATCACCGAATCCTGGCTCACCAGCGACAGCTCGGTGACGCCCGAGGCGACCAAACCGCGGGCCTCTGCCTCGATCTGATCAATGCCTCGTGATCTCAACCGTCCCCGCATCAACGGGATCGCACAGAAAGTGCAGCCCCGATCGCAGCCCTCCGCGATCTTGATGTAGGACCAGGGGGCTCGGCCAAAGCGAATGCGGGGGCCCGATGCAATCGACGCGTCCCACCAGGCGGGGTCGAACCTCGTCCCCGGGTCCCCCTGGATCCTCTGGGCCAACCGGCCGGCCGCAACGTCCGAGACGATCTCCGCGACGCGGGGATAGGCGGCGAAGTCGACCAGCGCGTCGACCTCGGGGAGAGCCTCCGCGAGTTCCTCCGCCGACCGGGCTACGAGACAACCGGTGACGACCAAACCGCGCAGTTCACCCTCGTCCTTCAGTTCCGCAAGCTCGAGAATGTCCTCGACGGTTTCCCGCCGCGCCGGGTCGATGAACCCGCAAGTGTTGACGAGAACCACGTCGGCACCGCTTGAATCGTCGACGAGATCGTGGCCCCCCGAGGCAAGAAGCCCTCCGAGGTTCTCGGAATCGACTGCGTTCTTCGGACATCCCAGCGTGACTATCGCGACGTTTGACATGGTCTTAACCCTCGGGGGTTTCTTCCCCAAACTCGGTATCCACGTCCTCGCCCGGACTCGCTCCGGGGACCGTGGGCGTCGGAGACGGGAAGGGCAGAACGGTACCGAAGTCGTCCGGGAGCGTGAAGCTGAGAGCCCCCGCGTCGGGGGTGTTGAGATCTTCGTAGATCTCGTCGTTGAGGGTCACCTGCACGTTGGAGGGGGCCCCCAGAACAATCACCATCTCCTCGTCGGCCTTGAAGCTCTCGGCCTGGCCGGCCTCAAGGGTCTCGGCAAAGACCTGTTCGCCATCGGCTTCGATGTCCACCCAGCAGGGAGCCGTCGTCGCCTCGACCACGAGGTCTATGCCGTCCGCAAAGAAAGAGTCAAAACGCTCATCTTCGGGAGAACGATTGGGGTCTTTCTTTTTCTTGCCCTTGTCCGGAGTCCTCGTCTCCTCGGCGGTGGGTGTCTGGGCAACGGCGGGCCCCCTGTCCCTGTCCCGGCTCGGCTTCGGGGCAAATATCCCGATCAGGGCCAACAGAAGCAGAACCCCGGCCGCGATGACGAGCAGAATGGTCCAGCGGCTGAACGGACTGTGCTCTCTTATCTTCTTGGTCTTGGCCCGGTCGGCTGCGACGATCTGCACCGTGTCGACCGGTTTCGCTCCGAACCTGCTGTCGAACTCCTCGAGGAAAGGCTCCTCCTCCAGCCCCAAGAAGCGGGCGTAGGTGCGCAAGAAGCCGCGCGCGTAGGCCGGCGCAATGAAGTCAAACTCGTCGGACTCCATGCGCATCAGGAAATCCGCCTTGATCTTGGTGCTCTCGGCGGCCCTCTCCAGGCTTACGCGCTGTTCCGTGCGAGCCGCCCGGAGGTAGGCCCCCATGGTTTGGGGTTCGGCCACGACGCTCGCTGTCTTCGGAGGGGACAACTGGTGACGACTGCCATTATAGGCAGTGCAACCGCTAAGCCCGGGGCCTGCCGGCAGCCATCTGCCCAGGTGAGAGGCCCTTTTTAGTCCGCGGCTTCGGCCTCTGCCGCCTCGTCGAGCTCCTCGGCAGTCATGAAGACGTCGCGTGGCTTCGAGCCCTGTGAGGGACCCACTACGCCCCGTTGCTCGAGCAGATCCATCAGCCGTCCGGCGCGCGCGAATCCGACCTTCAGCTTGCGCTGGAGCATCGAGGTGGACCCCAACTGGGAGCGCACGACCAGTTCGAGGGCCTCTTCGAGAAGATCGTCGTCGCCGCCCATGAAACTGGGTGAATCCAGGCCCCCCTCGTCGACGGTCACCCCCTCCACGTAGTCGGGAACGCCCTGGCGTTTGGTGAATCCGACGACCGACGCAATCTCCTTCTCGTTCACCCACGAACCCTGGATGCGCCGGGGCTTGGATGAGTTCGCGTGCAGGAACAACATGTCGCCGTGCCCGATGAGTTTGTCCGCGCCTCCCTGGTCGAGTACCACCCGGGAGTCCTGCTGGGACGCAACACTGAACGCAAGACGGGACGGGATGTTCGCTTTGATCAAACCCGTCACGACGTCGACCGACGGCCGCTGAGTCGCTATCAGCAGGTGAATGCCGACGGCCCGCGCCATCTGGGCGATCCGGCAAACGGCCGCCTCCACATCTCGCGGAGCGACCATCATCAAATCGGAGAGCTCGTCGATTATGACGAGGACGTAGGGAAGCGTTTCTGGATCCGGATCATCATCCGACTTCTTTACAACCGCCTTGCGAGCAACAGCGTCGTTGTAGAAGTCGATGTTTCGCATCCCGCAGTGGGCCAGAGTTTCGTAACGCATTTCCATCTCCCGCACGACCCAGTTGAGCGCGGTAGCGGCCTTCTTCGGTTGAGTGACGACCGGGGTGATCAGATGCGGCACTCCCGCAAAATGGTTCAGCTCCACTCGCTTCGGATCGATCAGGATCATCCTCACCTGATCGGGCCTTGCCCTCATCAACACGGTTGTGATCATCGAGTTGATGCAGGAGGACTTCCCCGAGTTGGTCGCGCCAGCGATCAACAGGTGAGGCATCTCCGCGAGGTTCGCCATGACCGGGTGACCCGATATGTCTTTGCCCAATGAGACCGAAAGCGGATGCTTGTCTTTGCGCGCCTCGGGCGATCTCAGGACGTCGCCCAGGGTTACGAGAGCCCTCGTCCGGTTCGGGACCTCCACGCCGATCGCCGACCGTCCCGGGATGGGGGCCAGGAAGCGAAGCTCTCCCGACGCGAGCGAGTACTTGATCTCGTTGCCGAGCGAGAGCACGCGGTTCACTTTCACGCCCGCCCCGAGTTCGATCTCGAGCCTCGTGACGGTGGGACCCGCCGTGTATCCGGTGACGGATGCGTCGACGTTGAACTGCTCCAGCGTTCCCTCGAGGATCTGAATCGTCTCCTCTATCGAGCGCGCCGATATCTCCCGCTCGTCCCCCTTTGCAAGCAACTCCAGTGAGGGAAGCTTGTAGGACTTGGAGTCACCCGAGCCGATCGCGAGTTGCTGCGGCTTGCCGGCCGACGCGATCGGGACGACGTCGGCGACCTCATCGCCTTTCCGGCGATCACTCTTGGGGCCCCGTGCAACCCAGGGAGCGACCTCGAACTCGTCATCCTCCTCCTCGTCAAGCTCCTCCTCGTGGCCTCCGGCGATGAGGCCTCGCACGAAGTCCGCTGCGCCGGCTCCGACCCAGTTGAGACCCTCGACCAGGCGGCTGAAGGGAGTCCGCGTGATGATCATGAGTCCGACCCCGAACAGCATCAGGAAGAACAACACCGAGATCCAGGAGCCGACCACCGAGGCCACCGGGCGACCGGTGAGCGCCCCGAGGATCCCGCCCATTCGCTCGAGCTTGTCGAGCGGCGCCGAGATCGGCTTGTTCCCGCTCAAGATGTGGGACCCTGCGGCCGCGGCCAGAAGGCAGACGGCCGTCCCCGCCGATACCCGCCCTGCGTGATCGCGCCAGCGCGGCCAGAGCCACAAAAACGCCGTCCCGAGCAGTAGCGGCGGAACGCCGAACGCGGCCCGACCGACCAGCAGCTCGACGAGGTATTCGGCCCACCCTCCGAGGGGGCCCGGACCGGTGGAGTAGACGCCTAGTGCTGCCACCGCGGCAAAGGCCATCAGCAGCAGGGCCCACGCCTCGGCCGGAGCGCTCGACACGTGGACGAGCCCCCAGCGCGCCGCTCCGGCGATCGCGTTCTGGCGCCGCCTTCTCGCCGCCCTGCGGCGATTGGCGGGACGACGCCCCGAGCCGCCGGACCGCGGTCTGCGGGAGGCCGATCTCCGCCGGCGGGCCGGCGCTCGTGTCCTGGTTGCCATGGCCCTCCTTCACCGGGCGCCTTCCGGCGCCCCCCAGCCTGGCGCCTCATGTCGCCGAGACACCTCAGCCCTCTGGAGCCACAACTCTAACAACACTTAACAATAATGGACAGGACTTTCGCGCCCGGGGGGGCCGGGGTCTGCCACCGGCAAAAGGGGCCGGCACACCGAGGGGCGCGGGGCGAAGGGTAGATTCATCGCCCCCGTGGCCTTCCTGGGAGAACTTGTCGTCTGAGGTTTCGCTATTCGAACGCTCACACGAAAAGAACGGGTACTTGCACCACAGGGGCGGGCAAGGCGGCCGACTAAGGAACTCGGTCCTCTCACTCGCCCCGCGGCCGGCCTGGCCTGATCACGCTGGCCGGCGTGGCGTTTGTGATCTTTCGGAGAAGATCGGCTTTGGAGAAGCCGGTTTAGATCTCCATGATTATCGGCAGGATCATTGGTCGACGGCGCGTTCTCTCCCACACGATCTCGCCAAGCCCGCGCCGGCACGCCTTCTTTATCGCCGCCCAATCGGTCACTGCCTCGACATCCAGATCCTCGAGTCGATCTAGCACCGCCTCGCTCGCGTCGTCGAGCAGGTCCCGGGACTCGTCCATGTAGACGAATCCCCGGCTGATCAGGTCCGGCCCGGCCAGCAATTGCCCGCTTTGCGAGTCGATCGTCAACACGCAGATGAGAATCCCGTCCTCGGCGAGATGTCTTCTATCCCGCAGGACCACTGGTCCCACGTCCCCGACGCCGAGTCCGTCGACCAGCACGGTTCCCGCCTCGACCCGATTGCCGCGGCCGACCTTCCTATTCGACAGCTCGATCACGTCTCCGTCCTCGACGATAGTTATGTTCGAACCGGCGATGCCGGTGTCCTCCGCGATGCGAGCGTGGGCCGCAAGCTGCCTGAACTCTCCGTGAACGGGCACGAAGTGTCGGGGCCGAACCAGCGATAGCAATTCGGCCAGTTCGTCCGCCGCCGCGTGGCCGGACACGTGCACGGGAGTGTTCTCGGCGTAATAGACGGCCGCCCCCTCTCGATAAAGGGAGTTGATGACCCGGTGTACCGCGGACTCGTTACCGGGTATCGCGCTGGCCGAGAGGATGACCGTGTCGTTAGACCTCACGTTGAAGAACTTGTGCTCTCCCGCCGCGATCAGAGACAACGCGGACAAAGGCTCGCCCTGCGAGCCGGTCGAAAGGACGACGACCTTGTCCAGCGAGAGGTCGTTGATCGCCTCGACGTCCACGATCAAGTCGTGTGGGATCTCGAGGTAGCCGAGCTCGATCCCGACCTCCACATTGGCCAGCATCGATCGACCCACCAGTGCCACTTTGCGTCCGGTCGCAACGGCGCCGTCGCACACCTGTTGGATTCGGTGGAGGTTCGACGCAAAGCACGCCACGACAATGCGCCCGGAGGCCTTCTCGAAGATCGAGTGCAGCGTTTCGCCGACGATCGATTCCGACGGCGTCCGTCCCGGCGTCTCGGCATTGGTCGAGTCCGAGAGCATCAGATCGACACCCTCGGCCCCCATGCGCCCAAACGCCTCGAGGTCGGTTCGTCGCCCGTCGATGGGGGTCGCGTCGATTTTGAAGTCGCTCGTGTAGAGGATCCTTCCGTCGCTGGTATCGATAACCACACCCATCGCATCCGGGATGGAATGAGACACCGCCAGAAAGTGGAGATGGAAAGGGCCGAGAACCAGCTCGCCGGGAGCGGCTACCTCGTGCATCTCGGCATCCGTTTCCATTTCCTCCAATCTCCGGCGGGCGAGACCCAGAGTGAGCGCCGTCCCGTAAACCGGCACCGGCACGTCGCGCAGCAGCCAGGTGAGCGCGCCGACGTGATCCTCGTGCCCGTGGGTCAGGACTATCCCCTCGCAGCGATCGGCCCTCTCGGCGACCCACGAGAAATCGGGAAGAACGAGGTCGACCCCCAGCATCTCGTCGGTCGGAAAAGAGAGGCCGGCGTCGATGACCACCACCCTGCCCCCGGACTCGAAGGCGATCATGTTCCGGCCGATCTCACCGAGACCGCCGAGGAAGACGACTCGGGTGGGTTCGGCCATTCGGGCGCGAGTTACCCGGCTAGACGAGGCCGGCCCGCTCGAGCGCGGCTCTGATCTTGCCCTCTTCCTCGGACGTCGCGGCGACGAGCGGGAGTCGGGGACCGCCGACGTCGAGCCCGATCATGTTGGCCGCGGCCTTGATCGGGATCGGACTGGCCGTGACCCCCATGATCGTGTTGATGAGGGGAAGCAGCTCGAGGTACTGGGCCCGAGCCTCCTCCGCATTCCCGGTGCTCCACAGCTCGAACACCTTCTTGATCCGCTCGCCGACGAGGTGTGAGCAGACGGAGATGATCCCCACTGCACCTGCCGCGATGTGGGGAAACAGGAGGCCGTCGTCCCCGGAGTAGATCTCGAAGTCGTGGTGGCCGGCCTCGTTCATCTCGAGACGCAGGTTGGCGGTCTCGGTGGCGTCGCCGACCGCGTCCTTGACCGCGGCGATGTTCTCGTGGGCCGCGAGTTCAACCATGGTCGGTCGCTCGACCCGCCGCCCGGTTCGACCGGGGATGTCGTAGACGATCACGGGAACCGTCGAGGCGTCGGCGACCGTGGTGAAGTGCGCGAGCAGCGCGTTTTGCGGAGGTTTCGAGTAGTAGGGAGTGACGACGAGGCACGCTTTTACTCCGAGTCCGCCGGCCTCGGTCGTGAGGGTCACGGACTCCGCGGTGTCATAGGTCCCGGTCCCCGCGATCACCGTGGCCCGGTCGCCCACCTCCTCGAGGACGTTCTCGAACAAGGTGAGCTTCTCGGAGTACGAAAGAGTTGGGGACTCCCCCGTGGTCCCCGCGACGACGAGACCGTCGGAACCATGCGCGATGAGGTGGGAGGCGAGGGCCCTGGCCCCCTTGACGTCGAGCGACCCATCCTCGGCAAAGGGCGTGACCATTGCCGTGATTACCTCACCGAACCTGGCCTTCGACATTTCTCTACCTCCCACAAACGGCGGATTGTTCGCCATCTACCATGACATGTTTTGCCGAGGCCGGGCCCTCTTCTTTGCGGCCTAGAAGTCATAAGGCCGGGGCAGACTATGTCCGGTGGATGACCACTCGGCGGGGGGTCAGGCGTCGACGGTGGTCGCGAGTTTCACCCCCGCCGCGATCTCGGGATCGCGCCCGTCGTAAACCAGCACCGAGTTCGCGGCCGCCCCGGGATTGGCCGGGGCCCTGAGGTCGAACTCCACGGTTGTCGACTCCCCGGCCTCAAGCGGACCGAAGGCAAAGCGGACTCCGGCCCCCACCGCGGCCGGCTCCGGCCTGACCTCGACCACTGGAGAGGCCCGTTCGCCCGTAGCCCCCTCGACCAGCGGTTGGGGCTGATCCTCGGCGCCGGGGACCCCGACCAAAGAAAAGGAGACGAACAGCATCGAGATGTCCCGGGGGCCGGGGTTGTGGATCGTGAAGGTGGCGGTGTGGACCGAGCCGGCCTCGACCGACTTTGGGAAAGCGACGGTCACCTCGGGCGGGGCCGCCGCGCTCTCATCGGTCGTCCGTATCTGGGCCACGGCCACGAGCGCGGCGATGCCGAGCAGCACCACCGCGGCGATCACGAGACCTCGAGGCCGACCTCCGCGGGGCTCTGTATCGGGTGCTTCGGACACTACAGATCGAGCAGGTTCTCCAGGCCGACGACCAGCCCGTCGATCGAAGACACCTTCTTTGTTGCGAGCAATACGCCGGGCATGAACGAGGACCGGTCGAGCGAGTCGTGCCGGATGGTGAGGGTCTCCCCCCGCGATCCGAGAACGACCTCCTGGTGTGCGACCGAGCCGTGCACGCGCAGCGAGTGAACCCTGACGCCGTCGACGTCGGCCCCCCGTGCCCCGCCGACCGACTCGTTGTCGGGAGTCTTCGGCCACGGTTCGTCTCGGGCCTCGTTCATCAGCGCGGCCGTCCTCAACGACGTGCCCGACGGCGCATCGGCCTTGTTCTCGTGGTGTCTCTCGGTGACCTCGGCTGCGGAGAAGTAGGGGGCGGCCTGCGCGGCCAAGCTCATCATCAACACCGCGCCGACGGCGAAGTTGGGCGCGATGAATACGTTCGAATCGGCCTCCGCCACCCATTTGGAAATGTCGGCGACGTCCTCATCGGTCAGGCCCGTGGTGCCGACCACGGCGTGAATGCCCTTGTCGACGAGAAAGCGAACGTTCTCTTTGACCGCGTCGGGTGAGGTGAAATCGACGGCCACCTCCGCCCCCGCTTCGACCAAATCGTCGAGTGAATCATCGAGGTCGACTCCGGCAACGAGATCGAGATCGGGATCGGCCTCCACTGCCCGGCAGACCTCGGAGCCCATCCTGCCCTTTGCTCCGATCACGCCGACCTTCGTTGTCAAGCTCTCTCCTTCAGGCCGCGTCGCGGTCGAAGGCGTCCGCGTCGAAGGGGCCGACGACGGTGATCTGGAAGTCGGCGCCCGACAACACGGTCGAGGCGACCCGCCGGACGTCGTCCATCGTTATGCGGTCGTAGCGCTCGATGAGCTCGTCCACCGAAAGGATCTCGCCCGTGGTCACCTGCTGTTTGCCGAGTCTCGTCATCCTGCTCCCGGGATCCTCCGACGACAGCACAATCGATCCCTTGACGTGACCCTTGGCGCGATCCAGTTCTGCTTCCGCTATACCGTCCGTGGCGACCGCGCGCACCTCGTCGCGGATGAGATCGATGACGGTCTGCGCGTTCTGAGGAGTCGTGCCGGCGTAGATCGAGAACGCGCCGGTGTCCTTGAAGAGCGAGCGATACGAGTAAACGGAGTAGGCGAGGCCGCGCTTCTCCCTTATCTCCTGGAACAGTCTGGACGACATGCCGCCCCCGAGAACCGTGTCCAGGACGGTCAGCGCGTGTCTGTCCTTATGGGCGCGATGCAGAGCCTCGACCCCCGCAACGATGTGGGCCTGCTCGGTCGGGCGTCTGTGAACGCTCGTCCCGACCCGGGTACTGGGAGCCGGGCCCGTCCGGTTCGTGCGATCCCCGGACGACTCATCGACACGCTCCGCGACCCTCTCGACCAATTCGTCGTGGTCGATCCTGCCGGCCGCGGCGACGACGAGGTTGGGGGGTGAGTACCTGGTCCTCCAGTAGTCGGCGACCTGATCGCGGCTCACGTCCGAGATCGTCTTGTTAAACCCGAGAACGGGCCGGCCCAAGGGGTGACCGTCCCAAATCGACTTGAAGAAGAGGTCGTGCACGAGTTCGTCGGGGGCGTCCTCGTGCATCGCGATCTCCTCGAGGATGACCTTCCGTTCCGACTCGAGCTCGGTCGGGTCGATCAGCGAGTTGCCGATCATGTCCGTTAGGACGTCGAATGCCATCGGCAAGTCGTCGTCGAGCACGCGCGAGTAGTAGCACGTGTATTCCTTACCGGTGAACGCGTTGACGTCACCGCCGACTGCGTCGAACGCGTCCGCGATCTCCTTCGCGGTGCGGGTCGGGGTTCCCTTGAAGAGAAGGTGCTCGAGGAAGTGGGACGTCCCGGCCAGGTCGTCGGGTTCGTCCCTGGCGCCGACGTCGAACCAGAAACCCACCGACACCGATCGAACCTCGGTCATCTCCTCGGTGACGACGGTCACCCCCGAGTCGAGAACGGTGCGGTTGAAGTTCAACGAGAGACTCGTGCGATCAAGAACCGGAGCCGTCGTCGCGCCTGGGAGCCCGCTCTCGCCGAGGCCCGCCGGGCCGACCTCTGTCGCCGCGCGGGCCCCGATCGCGCTCGCGCGGACGACCACCCTCTCGGCGCGCTCCCCGGCCCCCTCCCGAGGCCGCGGCCCGGGCCTCCTCGATGGTCTTGCCCTGCGCGACCTGACGCTCCAGCCACGCGACCGGCGTGAGCCCGACGCGACCCGTCGGATCCACCTCGGTCACCTCGACCTCCAACTGGTCGCCGACGTTGACGGCGTCCTCGACGCGTTCGATCCGCCCCTCCCCGAGCTTGGAGATGTGAACCAGGCCGTCCCGGCCCGGGGCGATGTTCACGAAGGCCCCGAAGGTGGTCGTCTTCACGACGGTCCCGACCGTCCTCTCCCCCACCTCGGGCAGGCGCGGGTTGATCATCTCGTCGATCAGCGCGGCCGCCTTCTCGGCGGACTCCTGATCGATGGAGCCGATGCGAACCGTGCCGTCCTCCTCGATGTCGATCTCGACACCGGTGGTCGTGGTGATGGCGTTGATGTTCTTTCCCTTCGGACCTATAACCTCGCCGATCTTGTCGATCGGGACCTTGATGGCGAGAACCCTGGGAGCCAGCTCCGCGAGCTCCTCCCGGGGGGCCGCGATGGACTCGTTCATCTGCTCGATGATGTGCAGCCTCGCCTTTTTCGCCTGCATCAAGGCATCGCGGAGAACCGACGCGGGAACCCCCGTTATCTTCGTGTCGAGTTGCAACGCGGTGACCAGCGACTCGGTTCCCGCCACCTTGAAGTCCATGTCCCCAAAGTTGTCCTCGTCTCCGAGGATGTCGGTGAGCGTGACGTAGTTGCCGTCTTCCGCGATAAGGCCCATGGCCACTCCGCCGACGTGCTTGCCTCCCTGGATCGGAACGCCCGCGTCCATCAGGGCGAGAGACGATCCGCACACGGCCGCCATGGACGTCGATCCGTTCGAGGACAGGATCTCGGACACGACTCGAATGGCGTAGGGGAAGTCGTCCTTCGGCGGGATCAGCGGAAGCAATGCCTTCTCGGACAGCGCCCCGTGGCCTATCTCGCGCCGTTTGGGCCCCCGCATGAAACCGGCCTCGCCGGTCGAATAGGGCGGGAAGTTGTAATGGTGCATGTACCGCTTGCGTTCCTCGGGCGAGAGGTCGTCGATCATCTGCTCCATCCGCTGCATCCCGAGCGTTGCCAGCGACAATGCCTGCGTCTCGCCTCGGGTGAAGAGCCCGGTGCCGTGGACGCGCGGAATGATGCCGACCTGCGTCCAAATCGGACGCACCTCGTCCGGCCGGCGCCCGTCGAGCCGCGTGTTCTGTTCGACGATGCGTTTGCGGATGAGCTTTTTTACGAGCGTCCTCAGAGCGGCCGAGACCGATCCCAGCCTGTCCTCGAATTCCTCACCGAGTTTCTCGATCAGTTCGCCCTCGATCTCCTCGAGACGTTCCTTGCGCTCGCGCTTCTCCTTGATGGAGATGGCCTCCTCGATCCCCGGCCCGACCTCGGCGGAGACGCGCTCGAGAACGTCCTCCGTGTAGTCAACGAACAAGGGATAGTCGGGGATCTCGCCGGTGGTCGAACCCTTGGGCTTGCCCCCCGCGTCGGCCAGCTCGCGCTGTAGGGCGATCATCTCGGCGATGGGGCCCTTCGAGAAGTCGAGGCCGTCGGCCAAGAGCTCCTCGTCCGGGGCCTGGGCCCCCGAGTCGACCAGGTCGAACAGCCGTTCCGAACCGCCGGCCTCGATCATCAGGATGTCGACCTCGCCCTGATCGTTCACCCGACCGGCCACGACCAGTTCAATGGTGGCGTCTTCCTGCTCGCTCCAGGTCGGATTGGCGACCCATTCGCCGTCGATGTGCGAGATCCGCACCGCGCCGACGGGATGCTCGAACGGGATGTCGGAGACGCACAGGGCCGCGGAGGCGGAGTTGATCGCCAGGATATCCATCGGATTCTCCTGGTCCACGGACAGAGACGTCACCACGATGTGGACCTCGTGGCGGAACCCCGTGGGGAACGACGGTCGGATCGGGCGGTCGACGAGGCGCGCCGAAAGGATCGCTTTCTCGGTGGCGCGCCCCTCGCGACGGAAGAACCCGCCGGGAATCTTTCCCGCCGCGTACATTCGCTCTTCGACGTCGACGGTTAACGGAAAGAAGTCCTGGTCCGGTCGGGGGGCGGAGGCCGTGGCCGTCGCGAGCACCGTCGTGTCTCCGACCGACGCAAGCACGGCCCCGTTGGCCTGACCGGCCACGCGTCCGGTTTCGAATATGAATACTTCGTCGCCGATCTTCCGATCGACTGAAGTTGATTCCGGCTTCATTGTTCCCTCCTCTGGGATAGAGCGCGTCGAAGGTGACGCGCTGTCGTTCAGAGGGGCCGGCCGGGTCGATTCTCAGTGGAGAGACCGCAGCTTGGCTGCGAACTCACAACTGATAACCGACCTGTAGCGCCGAGGCGCCGCCCCGGCTCCTCGCTTACGCACTAACTCGTCCTGGCGCGCCCCCTTTTCGTCCTTACCGCCTCAGTCCCAGCTTCGAGACGATGGAGCGGTAACGCTCGATGTCCTTTTTCTGGAGGTAGTCGAGCAGCCGGCGCCGTCTCCCCACCATCACCAGCAAACCGCGGCGGGAGTGATGATCCTTGGGATGGTCCTTCAGATGGTTGGTCAGCTCGGAGATCCTGTGCGACAAAAGAGCGATCTGAACCTCGGGAGAGCCCGTGTCGCCGTCCACCCGGGCGTTGTCCGAGATGATCTTGCTCTTTTCGTCTGAGGCTAATGCCATGCGCGCCTTCGAGCTCCTAATTGCTGGGTATCGCCCGGCACGAAACCCGCCTGGGCGAAGGCCATCCTAGCAGGTCACAGGGCCGCTATGGCGTCCGGCGGTAAGACGGAGCGTCGGTGAGCCTGCGCGTTGCGGCCACGTCGCGCTCTATCTGGGCGCTTAGCTCCGATGACGATTCGAACATCTTCTCGTCTCTCAGACGTGCGATGAACTCGACGCGCAGGGTCCGTCCGTAAAGATCGCCGTGGAAGTCGAGCAAGTAGGCCTCGATACGCAACGGCGTGACTGCGGGATCGCCCCCGAAAGTCGGATTGACGCCGAGGTTGATCGCGGCCGGGTACCAGACGGAATCCACCCGTCCCCGGCCCGCGTAAACGCCCCGAGGGGGGTGCGCGTAGGCCGTATCGATCTCCACGTTGGCGGTCGGCCATCCCAGCGAAGCCCCCCGGTCGTCTCCGCGCACGACGACCCCGTCCATGTCGAAGGGCCGGCCGAGAACGGCCGCGGCGAGCTCCATCTCTCCCTCCATCACCGCGCGCCGCGCCCGGGTCGACGACGCCGGCCCTCCTAAGACCTCGATCAACTTCACCGGCTCCACCGAGAACCCGAGGTCCGCACCGAGCTTCTCGAGAAGACCGACGTCGCCGACGGCTTTGTGGCCGAACCGCCAATCCTGCCCTACGAAGACCGCCTGGGCGTTGAGGCCGGTCGCCAGAATGCGCCGCGCGAACTCCTCCGGGCTCCAATGAGACAGGACCTCGTCGAACTCGACGACCACGACCGTCGCTATTCCCGCCTCCTCTATCAGTTCGACCTTGCGCGCCGGTGTCGTCAGAAGGGGGGGCAGCTTCTCGGGCCGGAGTGTCGCCGCGGGGTGTCTGTCCCAGGTGAGAACGCACGACTCGAGCCGGTCGTCACCGGCGCGCTCGATTGCCTTCGCCATCAGGGCGCGGTGGCCGAGGTGCACTCCATCGAATGTGCCGATTGTGATCGACATCCCGGGATCGGAGGAGGCCAGCGAGTCGCGACCGACGATCCTTTTCACGCCGGCGACACCACGCGTTCCGCGACCAGGCTGGAGCCCCGCCGCCGGTAGACGCCGAGCAACCGTCCCTCGCTGTGAAGCGCGACCGCGTCGCCCTCGCCCAGCTCCGTGGTCACGGCGGGAACGGGGATGGGCCGGCCGTGCCCCACGAGTTTCGCCGTCTCCGAATCGAGCGAGACGTCGGGAAGTACGCGCACGGCCGCGGAGGCCGGCAGTAGAGATCGATCGCTTAGCTCGTCCAATGAAACGGCATCCCTTTCGGTAAAACCTCCTGCCTCTGTGCGGCGCAAAGACACTAAATGGGCGCCACATCCGAGGCGCTCGCCGATGTCGTTGACAAGCGTGCGAACGTAGGTCCCGGCGGAGCACGTCACGTCGAAGACCGCGCCCGGCCCGGCCGACTCCTCGAAGAACTCGATCAGTTCGAGCCGGTAGATGGTGGCTGATCGCGCCGGTCGCTCGACTTCCTCGCCACGTCTCGCCTTTTGATACAGACGCTCCCCTCGAACCTTCACCGCGGAGACCATCGGAGGAATCTGCTCGATCTCCCCCAGGAACGCGCCGACCGTCGACTCGAGGTCCGGCCGGCCGAAGGTGCAGGGCCTCCTGACCGTCACTTCTCCCGAAGCGTCCTGGGTCGCGGTGGACAGGCCGAAGCGGGCCACGGCCTCATACCGCTTGGGCGCAGACTGCGCGTAGTCGAGCAGTCTCGTGGCACGTCCGACGCCGACCACCAGAACCCCGGTCGCGTCGGGATCGAGCGTCCCGGCGTGGCCGACCCGGCGGGTACCGAGCTTCTTTCTGACAATGTCCACGACATCGTGTGAGGTCATCCCGGCCGGCTTGTCGACGACGACGACCCCGCTGGGGCCCTCGCTCTCGTTCATGAGAAGAGGTGACTCAATCCGCGAGCCCGGCCCTGATCTCACGCAGGGCCTCTTCGACGCTGGAGGCCGTAAAGCCCGCGGCGAGTTCGTGACCGCCACCGCCGTTGCGTCGAGCAATCGCCCCAACGCTGGGCCCTCGCGATCTCAGGCTCACCCTGAAGTTGCCCTCCGGTTGCTCCTTGAAGATCGCGGCAACGTCTGCCGCTCTCGTGGCGCGCAAGAGATCGATCAACTTCTCGGTTTCATCCAGACCGACACCGGTCTCGGCGAGATCTTTCTGCGTGATATAGGAGTACACGAAACGTTCTTGTTCGAATAGCTCGGCGCGATCCAGCACCCTTCCCACCAACTTGAGATAGCCGAAGGGTGACGAGTCGAACACCTCGGTTGCGACCTGGGGAGCGGACACGTCGTAGGACAACAGGTCCGCGGCAAGCCTGAGGGTGTCGGGGGTTGAGTTGGAGTGCTGGAACCTCCCGGTGTCGGTGACGACCCCGGTGTAAAGACATGTGGCGATGTTCTTGTCCAGCCTGACTCCGAGGTCGGCCAGAAGGTAGGTGACCAACTCGGCGGTCGACGATGCCCTGGTGTCCACGAGATTGAGCGTGCCGAAGTTCTCGTTTGCCGGATGGTGATCGATGTTGATCAGGCACGACGCGGCCCTGGCCTTCTGTTCGAGCACGCCGAGACGATCCGCGGCCCCGCAGTCGACGGCCAAAAACGTATCGGTCGCGGGAACTGCCGCCGGGTCCATTACCGAATCCGCACTCGGGAGGAAGCGATAGGCGAAGGGAACCTCGACCGGCTGCGTCCCCCAGCTTGCATAGGTCTTCTTCCCGAGCTGTTCGAGTCCGGCCGAGGCCCCGAGCAGCGAGCCGAGCGCGTCCCCGTCCGGATTGATGTGGCATGCGATCACCACCTCCTCCGCGGAGCGCAGCGCCTCGACGACCTTGTCCCAGTCGGGGAGGTCGTAACGCATCTAAGCGTCGTCCTCGTTCTCGTTCGGGACCTGCAGCCGGGAGTCGGTGTCGTCGTGGCTCTTCTCCTCGTCCAGCCGGTGAAGAAGAGACTCCAACCTCTGGGCATCCTCGGGACCGGTGTCGAGCTGGAAATCAAGCTCGGGCAGGTATTTCGTTCTCATCTGACGTCCAAGCTCCGTTCGCAAAAAGGGAGTCGCGCTGTGAAGGCCCCGCATGGTCAATTCCTGCTCGTCGCTGGTACCGAAAACACTTACGAATACCCGGGCGTGTCGTAGGTCCGGCGAGACCTTCACCGCCGTCACCGTAGCGAACCCGACTCGGGGATCCTTCAGATCCTGTATCAACTCGCCGAGGATCTGCTTGGCCAGTTTCTGGACCCGGTCGATCCGGGCACCGCCGTGGGGGCTCACAGATCCTCCATCGCAAAGACATTCTGAGAGCGGTCGATGATCTCCGCCGCGCCGATGATGGATCGAGAGATTGATTTCTCAACCTCCATCAACACCTTCTTGCACTGCCCCGTCGACTCGGCCACGCAGCTGACCCCGAACGCAGTTCGCTGCCAGAGGTTCTGGTGGTCAACCTCCGCTATGGCGACGTTGAACTTCCGCGCTATGGACATAGACACCGATCGAACGATCTGGCGCTTGTCCTTAAGAGATCGGCTCTCGGGGATGAAGAGTTCGAACCTGGCGACACCGACGAACATCGTCGTGGCAATTTCTATCTGGCGACTTCTTGGACCTCGTAGGCCTCGATCAAGTCGCCTTCCTTGACGTCCTGGAAGCCCTCGATCCCGATACCGCACTCGTATCCGGCGGCGACTTCACGCGCATCTTCTTTGAATCGTTTGAGCGACCCAACTTTGCTCTCGTAGATAACGGTGCCGTCGCGCACCAAGCGGATATCGGCGTTGCGCCGGATGATTCCATCCGTGACCATGCACCCGGCGACCACACCCGCTTTCGGAACTCTGAAGATCGCGCGGACCTCGGCGCGTCCCAACGAGACCTCACGGGTCTCCGGTCCGAGCAAGCCTCTTGCGGCGTTCTCGATGTCCTGAACGGCCTGATAGATGACGCGATAGGTCCGGACGTCGACCCCGTTTTCTTCGGCCAGGGCACGGGCCTGGGCGGTGGGCACGACATTGAATCCGATGACGATCGCGTTGGAGGCCTGAGCGAGAGTCACGTCGTTCTCGGTGATCGCCCCGGCGCCGCTTCGCAGGATGTTGATCTTGACGAGAGTTTGGTCGAGCTTGGCCAACTGGTCCTCAAGAGCCTCGACCGACCCCTGCGCATCGGCTTTGGCGAGGAGGTTGAGCTCGGGAATCTCCCCCTCTTGAGTTTGAGCGAGCAGTTCCATGAGCGAAGTCGCTCGCTGCGAGACCAGCTCCGCGGCGCGTCGGTGCTGTTCGCGTTCCGAGGTGATGCGACGGGCCTCTTTCTCGCTTACCTCCACTCGGAACTCGTCCCCGGCCTCGGGGACCGCCTGCCATCCCAGGATTTGAACGGGCTGCCCGGGCCTGGCCTGAGTGACCTTCTTACCCCTTTCGTCCAGCATCGCCCGGACGCGGCCCCACGCCACTCCGGCCAGGACGGCGTCCCCCTGAACGAGAGTCCCCCGCAAGATGAGAACCGTCGCCACGGGGCCGCGACCCTTATCGAGATGCGCCTCGATCACGTGTCCTCGAGCGGGCGCGTTCGGATTGGCCTTGAGGTCGAGCCGGACGTCCGCCGTCAAAAGAATCATCTCGAGGAGCTGATCGAGATTGGTGCGTTGCTTGGCAGAAACATCGACGAACACGGTGTCCCCGCCCCATTCCTCGGGAAGGAGGCCACGATCGGAAAGCTGCTGGCGCACCCGGGAAGGATCTGCCTCGGGCCGGTCGATCTTGTTCACGGCCACCACTATCGGGACTCCCGCGGCCTGAGCATGATCGATCGCCTCGACGGTTTGCGGCATGACGCCGTCGTCCGCCGCCACCACGAGTACGGCCAAATCCGTGACCTGGGCGCCGCGGGCGCGCATGGCGGTGAAGGCCTCGTGACCGGGCGTGTCGATGAAGGTCACCTCGCGCCCGTCGTGGGCAACGCGATAGGCCCCGATGTGCTGGGTGATCCCGCCGGCCTCCCCGCCGACGACGTTTGTCTGGCGGATCGAGTCGAGGATCGAGGTCTTTCCATGATCGACGTGACCCATGACCGTCACGACCGGAGGACGCGGCGAGAGGAGTTTTTCGTCCTCGAGCTCTTCGGGGGGCGCGGCCTCCGCCTCCTCCAGCTCGGGATCGACGATCTGGACCGAGACGCCCAACTCCTCGGCGACCAGAAGAACGGCTTCGTCGCTCATCGACTGGGTGACGGTGACCATCTCCCCCAAACCGAGAAGGGCCTTCACGATCTCCGGAGGGGAGCGATCGATCCTGTCGGCAAAGTCCTGCACCGTGATGCCGCGGTGGACCGTAACCGCCGCAGGCGCCGGCGGTTCGGCCGGCTGCTCCTCGGGCGGAGCGGCAGGTTCGGTGGGTCCGGGCTCGGGTTCCTTCACCGCGGCGGGTTCGGGTGCGGTGGCGGGGTCGGCGACCGGCTCCTGTTGTGGCGCGGGGGCAGGCTGCTTGGCGGCGGGGGTGGCCGGCTTGGCCTTGGCGGGTTTGGCCTTGGCCGGTTTGGCCTTGGCCGACGGGGCCTTGGCCGGCGGGGCCGGAGCGGGCTTGGCGGCAGCGGGTTTCTGAGCCTTGGGAGGTGCCTTTTTCGCAGCGGGCGCGGCACCGTCTCCGAGGTCGGATCGCACCCGCTCGGCCACGCTTTCGTCGATCGTCGACGAGTGGCTCTTCACGGGGTTCCCGATCTTCTCCAGGTGAGCCAAGACTTCCTTGGACGTGAGTCCGAGTTCTTTGGCTACCTCATGGACTCTGGGCTTGGCCATCTACACCTTTCTCGACTCTCCGGAGGAGTTCCTCGACGACCCCCTCCGGGAGGTCACCTCGATATCTGAGGGCCCTGCGGACCGCTCCCGAGCGCAAAGCTCGCAAGACACACAATCGGTCCGGACAAACGTACGCGCCCCTGCCGACGGAGCGGGTCGACGAATGTTCACCGGGCCCTGCCAGATCCACCGCCACGCTGCCATCCGAAAGGCGAGCGATCCGAAGCATTTCCGCCTGTGGACGCTTGCGACGACACCCGGTACATGTCCGGATCGGATCCCGACTCATTCTAGTGGTGCGTAGGAGGGCACAGGCGAGAGGGCTCTACTCCGCCCCCTGAGACTGTGGTGCCGTGGAAGTGGGCTCCGGGGAGGGGGTCTCGGCCGGTTCGGCCGCCCCTTCTTCGGTGGTGGCAGTGGCCTCGCCTTCGGCGGAGGCCGCCTGCTCGGCCTCGGCCGCGGCCTTGTCGGACGCTTCCTTTTCCTCCCTGACCTGGGTCTCGGACTTGATGTCGACCCGGAGACCGGTGAGCCGGGCCGCCAGCCTGGCGTTCTGCCCTTCCTTTCCGATGGCCAGCGAGAGCTGGTAGTCGGGGACGATCACGAGCGCGGTCTGGCCGTCGTCCTGAATCCGGACCTCTTTCACCTTGGCGGGAGAAAGCGCGTTGGCCACGAACTCATCCACCTTGTCCGTCCACTTGATGATGTCTATCTTTTCGCCGCGAAGTTCGTTCATGACCATGCGAACACGCGATCCCTTTGCGCCCACGCAGGCGCCCACCGGATCAACGTTCGCGTCATGCGACACAACCGCGATCTTGGAACGATGCCCCGGCTCGCGCGCCACGGCCTTGATCTCGACGATCGAATCGAGGATCTCCGGCACCTCGAGCTCGAACAGACGCTTGATCAAACCGGGATGGGTCCGCGACACGATGATCTGGGGGCCGCGCGCGGACTTTCGCACCTCCACTATGTAGGCCTTGAGTCGCATCCCGTGCTCGTAGCGCTCGTGAGGGATTTGCTCCGACGGGGGCATCAAAGCCTCTGTCTTTCCGAGATCCAGAATCGTGTAGCGATGGTCCTGCTGTTGGACGATCCCCGTCACGATGTCGCCCTCGCGACCCGAGTACTCGCCGAACGTCATATCGCGCTCGGCTTCGCGGAGCCGCTGCAGAATCACCTGCTTGGCGGTTTGCGCGGCGATCCGACCGAAATCATGGGGCGTGTCCTCCCACTCCTTGAGGACGGTCATCTCCTCGGTCTCGGGATCGATCTCGACCTCCTGCGCGTAAACGGTCACGTCGCCGGACTCGTGGTCGATGATGGCGCGTGCCCAGCGCGTCTCGTCGGCGTTCGTAATTCGCAGGTACGCGGAGGCAAGCGCCTTCTCGATCGCCTCGATCAACGTGTCGAAGGCGATCCCGCGTTCGCGCTCTAGCTCCCGAAGAGAATCGAGAGGGATCTTCATGCCGTCCTCACTTCCATTCGAAAACCGTTCTCGCCGACTTGATTGAGCCGTAGGGCACGTCGAGTTCCTCGCCGTTCTCAAGCCCCAGTTGCAACGCGTCCTCGGAAGCCCCCGAGATGACGCCCTCGATCCGATGGCTGTTGCCGACCAGAGGCTCGGTCGTCTTCACGACGACCTCGCGCCCGACCGAAAGCCGAAAATGATCCGGCGACTTGAGGTTGCGCTCCAACCCCGGAGTGGACACCTCGAGGGTGTAGCGGCCCGGGATCGGGTCGCGCAGGTCGAGCCCGCGCGACAACTCCTCCGAGACCTCGGCAACGGTGTCGAGATCGACGCCCTCGTCGGAATCAACGAAGACCCGCACCACGGCCTGTCCGGGCCGACCCCCCATCTCGACGTCCCAGAGCCTGAGCGAGCGACGCCGAGCGACCGACTGCGCGAGGTTCGAGACCTCGTCCAGCGCGCTCATAGTCCTCCCTCAACAATGAAGCCCCTCACCGAGGGGCTCCGCTAAAACCTACGCCTCTTTCCGGCCCCGCCGAGCCTAAAAGCCCTGCTCACAGCGGGTTTTTCAGTTTAGCACAGGCGCGAAGCCGCTCCGCAGAAGAGAGAGGCGGCCGCGGAAGGTCATCGCGGTCCCACCGGCGCGCAAAGGGCGGGCCTAGGTTTGGGCCCCGTTAACATGACCCGAACCGACCAGACGGGGTTTTGCGATGGCGAAGCGAGCACGAAAGCGCCGCACCCGGCGCAAGAACAAGGCCAACCACGGCAAGCGTCCGAACGCCGGGCGCAGATAGGCACATAGACCACCGGCGTTCGGGCCGGGCCCGCTCGACCGAATCATGAACGTCGGCTCGTGGCCTCCCCCGCCGCCTCCTCCCCCTCCGCCTCCTCCTCCGGTTTCTCCCCCTCAGATGCCCGTACCGGCCGAGGACGCGGGTAGGCAACGCGTTCCCTGGACGCTCGCAGACATCTCATTCGTCTTCGCCATAGTCTTCGTTGCCCTTCCGATCAACCTGGGCATTTTCTTTTTCCTCATCGACGTCGATTTCGGTTCCGCTCCCGCCTTCCTCGGCGTCTTTGCCGTCTTGTGGTACTCGGGAACCGTTTTCTTCGCATGGCTGTTGATCATGCGCAGACGAGCCGTCTCCTTCGAGCAACTCGGGTTCAGGTGGAAGGGATGGGGCCCGATCGTGCTGATGATCCCGGGAACGGTGGTGGCGTTTGTCGGGACCACGATCGTGCTCTGGGTAACTCAGTCCTTCGTCGGAGACGTCGCCACCGCGGAGGATCAGCTGGCGATCGACAACGCGGTGCTGGGTCCCGGCGATCTGATCTGGCTGCTGCTCGGGGTCGCCGTGCTTGGACCCATCGTTGAGGAGCTGCTGTTCCGGGGGATTCTTTATCAGTATCTGCGCAGCAAGCGAAGCGTTGTGGTCGCGGTGCTGATCTCCTCAATCGTCTTCTCTGTGACGCACTTCATTCCAACCTTGCTCCCGGCCCTCTTCGTCATGGGAGTCTTCCTCGCGCTCGCCATGCAGATCTGGGACAGCATCTATCCGGCGATCGTTTTGCACATGTTCTACAACGGTCTGGTGGTCGTTTTTATGTACGCCTCGCTCACATAATCCGGGCGACGAACCCTCTTCCCATTGGAACTTCCCGCCTGTAACCTCACGCCACGCGCTGCCGAATGAAAGGAAATCCCGATGATCAAGAACCAAATCAAGGGGACCGTGAACCAGATGGTCGTCTGTCAGGTCGACCCGAACGAGCAGGTCTACTGCGAGGCGGGCAAGTTTCTCTGGAAGACCGCCAACGTGGGGCTCGAGACTCGATTCACGACCCCCGGGCAAGAGCAGGCCAACCAGGACAAGGGGTTCATGGCCAAGGCTCTTTCGACGGCCGTCGAAGTCGGCAAGCGACAGCTCGCCGGCGAGTCGTTGGCCTTCCAGTACTTCACCCCCGCCGGTGGATCGGGCATCGTGGCCTTCGCCGGGACCCTTCCGGGAGAGATGCGCGAGATACAGCTCGACGGGACTCGCACCTGGATGGCCGAAAAGGACGCCTTCGTGGCGGCCGAACAGAGCGTCCACTTCGACATCCAGTGGGCCGGCTTCAGCGCCGGCCGCAAGGGCGGAGAGGGGTTCGTCCTCGAGAAGTTCACCGGGGAGGGCTCTTTGTTCATCGCGGGGGCCGGGAACTTCATCGACATAAACCCCGCCCAGTACGGGGGCAAGATCCAGGTCGACACCGGATGCATCGTGGCCTGGGACGACCGCATCACCTACGGAGTCGAGCGGATCGGCAAACTCGACGCCCAGGGGATGAAGACCGCGTTCTTTGGGGGCGAGAGTTTCTCGCTCGCGACGCTCGAGGGCGATGGTCAGGTCATCCTGCAGTCGGTCTCGATGGTGGCGCTCGCTCGGACTCTCGTGGGGGCCGCGGGCCAGGCTTCGACCGAGGGCACCGGGGGATCGATCAGAGGAATCCTCGGCGGGGGCACCGACTAGGAGCAAGGCGACGACTCAACTTTTCGGTCCCACATCGCGCTAGCCGAAACCCAGGGCCGAAAGTTGTTGCGGGAGGTGAGGCCGGACTAGCTCGGAGGCGCTACGTCCAGCAGACGGCGCCCGGCCCCCTTTAGAACCATCGGTCCCCCATCGGAGACCTCGCCCTTCGCTCGGATCTCGGCGGCCATCTTCTCGGCCTCCTCGAGCAGGGCTTCGACGAGACGATCGTGTGGCACCCAGCCGATCTGTTTTCCCTTCGAGAACAGAAGGCCCCTGCCCGGGCCCGCGGCGATGCCGATGTCCGCGTCACGGGCCTCGCCGGGGCCGTTCACCTCGCAGCCCATCACCGCGATCTGCATCGGGGGGAGATCCATCTTGTCGATGGCTTCCTCCACCTCCTGGGCCAGCGCGAAGACGTCGAGTTCGGCGCGCCCACAGGAGGGGCAGGCAACGAGGTCAAAGGTGTCCTCTCGCAAACCCAACGAGTTGAGAATCTGCTTACCGACCTTCACTTCCTCGACGGGATTGGCCGTCAACGAGACTCTGATCGTGTCGCCGATGCCTTCGGCCAGCAACGTTCCGATTCCTATCGCCGACTTGACGATTCCCTGATTGGGAGTACCCGCCTCCGTCACGCCGAGATGGAAGGGCACGTCTGTTTCCTCGGCCAGCATCCGGTAAGCCGAGATCATCTCCGACACGTTCTGATGTTTCACGGAGACCTTTATGTCCTTCACTCCGTGTTGTTCGAGAAGACCGATCTCATAAAGAGCGCTTTCAACGAGGGCCTCGGCCGTCGGCCGCCCGTACTTCGCCACGAGTTTCTTGTCGAGCGAGCCCGCGTTGACCCCGATGCGAATAGGAATCCCTCTCTCCTTGGCCCCCTGGGAAACCTCCTGCACGTGTTTGGGGTTGCGCATGTTGCCGGGATTGATGCGAAGTCCATGCACCCCCGCCTCGAAGGCCAACATCGCCAGCCTCACCGAGAAGTGGATGTCGGCGATGATCGGGACTCCACCTTCCTTGACGATCATCGGAAGAGCCTTGGCGTCCGCCTCGTGTGGGACCGCGACCCGCACGATGTCGGCGCCCTGAGTCGCCAGCTCGTGGACCTGGATGAGGGTGGCGTCGATGTCGTCGGTTTTCGTGACCGTCATCGACTGAATAGAGACGGGGGCGTCGCCCCCGACCGCAACGTCACCCACTCTGATCTGCCGGGTCTTCCTGCGTCGATACATCGATCTCAGTCTAGTGGGGCCGTGCGCGCGGAAGGTAAAGGAATTGTCGAAACTACCGGGGCTTCAAACGTTCGGACGGCACGTTGCGGGGGCCCAGATACAGCACCACGACGAGACCCACAACCAGAGCGACGAGGGCGAGCCTCCGGATCAATACGTCCATCAGAAGGGGACCTTAACCGGCCGGGCGATGTCCAGATACAGCACCACCAAAAACAGCAGAACAAAGAACGAGATCACCGCAGCCGCAATCGGAATCAGCTTGCGGATGTCCACGGTCCTTCCGGTCGCGGACTCGAAGATCACGACCGCGAGATGGCCGCCGTCCAGCGGGGGCAGCGGAAGAAGGTTCAGGATCCCAACGAAGATCGTGAAGAAGACGATGAGCTGGATCAGTTCGAGGTAGCGTCCGCTCTCGACGCTTTGACCGGCGATCCGGCCGGCCCCTACCACCCCGATGGGCCCCTCGTCGGCCTCCCTCTCGCCCTCACCCTGCAGGGCCTCCCATAACTCTCCGTTGAACACGGGCTCGAAGACCTGAGGGATACCCCTGACCGAGAAATACGTGAACTCCCACGTGAGGGAGGTTGCCTTCCCGATTGCCGCCGGCACCCCATAGTTCTCGTAAGCGAGGTCCGGCACGACTCCAAGAAAGCCGTGTACCTCTTCCCCCGGACCCGGCGCGCGCAGTTCTTCGCCCGGACGTTCGATCGCCACGGGGCGGTCTCTCTCGTTGAAAATGGCGCGGCCGATGGTCGCCTCGATCTGGAGCCTGTCGCCGTCGCGCTCGACGGTGAAGGTTGCATTCTCGGAGGGATGCTCCAGGATGTAGGCACGCACCTCGGCCCACGTGTCCGTATCAACTCCGTCGATCATCACGATGCGGTCCCCTATCTCCAACCCCGCCCGTCCGGCCGGAGCGTTCTGCTCGACAACCGCGACCTCGTTGGAGGGCCCGCCGGTCGGAAATCCGATAGTCAAGGCGGTGACAAACAGAATCACAAACGCGACCAGCCAGTGGGTCGCGGAGCCGGCCACGAGGAGTAACGCCCGCTGCCAGCGTGGCTTGCTCGGATAGGCCCGAGGTAGATCTTGTGGCGGAACCTCCTCGTATGGGTTCATGCCAACTATCTTCACGAAGCCACCCGCGGGGATGGCCTTTACCCCGTACTCGGTTTCCCCTTTGCGGAACGACCACAAAGTCGGTCCGAAACCAACGAAGAATTGAGGAGCCTTGAAGCCGAACAATTTGGCGACGAGGAAGTGACCGGATTCGTGCACCATCACCACCACCAAAATGGCCACGATGAAGATTAGAATCCCGAAACTCATCCTCGTGCCCCCAGCAGCCCTCCCGCTCTCGGCGTTCCCATGATGCCGCGCGCGTAGTCGCGGGCCCATCCGTCGATCTCGAAGATCGTTTCGAGATCCTCGTCCTCGGCCGGTTTGTGGGCGGCAAGGGCCGATTCCACGACCTTGGGAATGTCGGTAAAGCCGACGGCTCGCTCCAGGAAGGCGCCGACGGCTTCCTCGTTGGCCGCGTTGAGCACGGCCGGATAGCCCCGGGCGCGGCGGCCCGCCCCGCGAGCCAGTTCCACCGACGGGAAGCGATCGACGTCGACGCTCTCGAAATCAAGTTTCTTCAGAGCGGCGAGGTTCAGCCGCTCCACTTTCGAAGTCAGACGAGACCCTCCGGCCAGGGCCGCCTGAATCGGCACGCGCATGTCGGTCGGAGCGGCCTGCATAAGACAGGACCCATCCGTGAACTCGACGATCCCGTGGACGACGCTTTGCGGGTGGACCAGCACATCGATGCGGTCGAACTCCAGCCCAAACAGGAAATGGGCCTCGATGATCTCGAGTCCCTTATTCATCATCGTCGCCGAGTCGACCGTGATCTTGGGGCCCATGTCCCAGGTCGGATGGGCCAGCGCCTGCTCGGGCGTGACCGAGCTCAGGTTGTGTCGCGTGCGAAACGGTCCGCCCGAGGCGGTGAGCACGATGCGCGCTATTTCTTCCGACGCGAAGCCTTGCAGGCATTGGGCAATGGCGGCGTGTTCAGAGTCGACCGGAAAGATGCGCCCGCCACCCTTCGCCGCCGCCTTGAGACAGACGCGTCCACCTGCGATCAAACTCTCTTTGTTCGCGAGGGCCAGGTCCTTGCCGTTCTCGAGAGCCGTCACCGACGCTCTGAGCCCTGCCGCCCCCACGATCGCGTTGAGGACGACGTCGACGTCGCCCTCACTTGCCAGCGCGACGGAACCCTCGGTCCCAACCTCCACGCGGTCGGTTCCCAACGGAGCTGCGAGAGCGCGCGCCTCGGCCTCGTTTCGGCCTGCGGCAACGGCAACCAGCTCAAAGTCGTCCGGGCGTCCCGCAATCACATCCAGGGCCTGGCGTCCGATCGATCCGGTGCAGCCCAGGACGACAACGCGTCTTTTGCGGTCCGCTTTCACCAAACGATTGTCACACGGCGCTCACGTGATCGAATTCAGAAAACAACCAGGCGCAGGTAGAGGTAAACGGCCGGTGAACAAAAAATGATCGCGTCGAGGCGGTCGAGAAAACCTCCGTGACCTGGGAGAAGATCACTGGAGTCCTTGATCCCGATCTCTCTCTTGACCAGCGACTCAATCAAGTCTCCGACCGGCGCGAGCAGTCCGCAAAGAGCGCCCACGGCCAGACCGTCGACGACCTCGAGTTCCTCTATCAGAAGACTGAGCAGGGGGCCGGCGCCGAGCGAGGTGACGAGACCCGCCACGAACCCCTCCCACGATTTGCCGGGCGAGATCGACGGCGCCAGCTTGTGCCGGCCCAGATTCGTTCCCACGAAGTACGCCGCGATGTCTCCCAGGGCGATGACCGCGACCACCGTCACGAGAATGTTGAGACCACCGGGATCGAGGGCCAGTATCGACACCGCCCCGGCTCCGCCGCCGCCGATCCAGGCCACGCTGAGCAGCAGCCACGCAACGTCGCTCCCGGGTGAGTTGCCGCGGGTGGGCCGTAGTGCCCAGACGAAGCCGCCGACGAGCGCGACCGCGAGAACGGCGGCGATGAAGCCCGGCCTCTCGACGTAGGCCGCAAGGACCATGCCGAAGGTGCAGGCCAGTCCGAGAACGAGACTGGGACGGCGATCCTTAGACCTGAGCGAATAGAGCAGTTCGAACTGGGCCGCGAGCACAACAATGGTTGCCAAAACCAAGAATGCTCGGACTCCGATCACATAGGCAGTGATCGCGATCAGGATCAAGACGACGGCGGTGATCACCGCCTGAGTCAACGACCGACCTGGAACGGACGCCGCGGCGGGCGATGGGTGTTCCTCTTCCGCCGGAACGGACTCGGTCATCCCGGAGCCGAGCTTAGACCTCGGAGAGCTCTTGCTCTTTGCGTTTGAGGTTTTCGTCTACCTGCCCCACGTATTTGTCGGTGAGCTTTTGAAGCTCGCTCTCCGCCGCTCTCTCCTCGTCCTCCGAAAGACTTCCGTCCTTCTTCATCTTCTGAAGATCGTCCTTCGCGTGCCGACGAACGCTTCGTATCGCGACCCGGCCCTCCTCCGCCCGAACATGAGCAACCTTCACGAGTTCCTTACGCCTTTCCTCGGTGAGTTGCGGAAAAGCTAGACGGATGACCTGGCCGTCGTTATTGGGTGTGATGCCCAGGTCGGAAGCAAGTATGGCCTTCTCGATCATCGATAGCGAGTTGGGATCGTAGGGGGCGACGACCAGAAGCCGAGCCTCAGGCACGGATAGATTTGCTATCTGGTTGAGAGGGACTTTGGTGCCGTAGTAGTCGACCGAGATCTTGTTCAAGAGGGTCGGGCTGGCGCGCCCGGATCGGATCGTCGAAAGATCCTCGAGGTTGACGGAGACGGCCTTGCGCATCTTCTCTTCGGCCGTTCGCATGACCTCAGCCTTGTCCTCTGCCATGCGTCCTCCCTTGTCGGCGCTCTAGCCGCCGGCGTGGACGAGTGTGCCGACGTCTTCGCCGGCAAGAATACGAACGATGTTATGAGTCTTCATGTTGAACACGACGATCGGAAGTTGGTTGTCCATGCACAGACTGATAGCGGTCGAGTCCATGACCTTTAGATTCCGGCTCAGCACCTCGATGTAGGGCAGGGACTTGAACATCTCCGCCTCGGGATTAACGAGAGGGTCGGAGTCGTAGACGCCGTCGACGCGGGTCCCCTTGAGGATGGCCTCGGCACCGATCTCGAGGGCACGCAACGCGGCCGTGGTGTCGGTCGAGAAATAAGGATTGCCCGTGCCCCCGGCAAAGATGACGACACGATTCTTTTCGAGATGCCGGATCGCCCGCCTCCTTATGTAGGGCTCGGCCACCTCCTGCATCCATATGGCGGTCAACACCCTCGTCTGCACACCCTCCTTCTCCAGGGCGTCTTGAAGCGCAAGTGCGTTGATAACGGTGGCGAGCATCCCCATGTAGTCGGCGGTTGTCCGATCCGTCCCCTGGGCCGAGGCCGACAGACCTCTGATGATGTTTCCTCCCCCGACCACGATCCCGAGCTGGGCCCCCAGGTTCCGAGCCTCTGCGACCTGACGGGCGATCGAGGCGACGATGCGCGGATCGATACCGAATCCGTGTTCGGGATCGGCAAACGCCTCACCCGAGAGCTTTAACAGGGCCCGCTTGTACTTCTTCGCCTCGACGATTCCTTCGTCCACCACGGTCCTTGCTTTCTCGGTCCTTGTTTTCCGAATCTCTGATCCCTGTCCTAACTACGCCGTCTCGCCCACGCGGATCCTGCAGAAGCGACCGATCGAGATGTTCTCCCCCATGGAGGCCTTTGCCTCATCGAGGAGGGCCGAGATGTTCTTGGCCTTGTCCTGAATCCATTCCTGATCCATGAGAACGGTTTCCTTGAAGAAGGCTTCAAGCTTCCCCTGAACGATTTTCTCGATCACGTTATCGGGCTTGCCGGTGTCCTTTGCCTGCTTGGCATAAATGGCCGACTCCTCCTCGATAACGCTTTGGGGTACCTCTGTTCGGTCCTTCCATGAGGGATCGGTAAACGAGATGTGCATCGCGATGTCCTTGGCGAGCCTCTCGAATCCCTCGGTCTTCGCCACGAAATCCGTTTCACAGTTCAACTCGACGAGAACACCGAGCTTGGGAGGGTAGTTCGGATCGGGGCGATGCAAATACGTGTAGACGATCCCCTCCGACGCCGTCCGCCCGGTTCGTTTTGCGGCGTCGGCGAGGCCCTTCTCTCGCAGCAAACGCTTGGCGGCCTCTAGATCTCCCCCCGCTTCGTCCAGGGCCTTCTTGCAATCCATCATTCCGGCGCCGGTCGCGTCGCGCAGCGCTTTCACGTCTCTTGCGTTTATCTCAACCATCTCTTTGCCCTTTCGCTTTCGGTGGCCTAGCTCGATCCAGCAGCACTCCGGTCCCCGGCGGAGACCTCCTTCGAGGCCTGGCCCTTTCTTGGCTTTTCTGACTTCTTTCGATCTTCGGCCTCGGCCGGCTTCGAAGTGGCGTCGGAGTCCTCTCCCTTTTTCTCTTCTTCCTTCTCTTCTTCTGCCTCTAACTGGAGTTCCCACTCCGCCTTGGGCTGGGCCGCGGCTCCGGGAAGGACTTCGACGGGCTCTTCAGGTGCCGGCTCCGCCCTTTGGCCCGCGGCCTCCTGCTCCGGTCTCATCGACTTACCCTCGATTGCGGCGTCGGCGATGATGCGGGTTAACAACGCGCCGGCGCGAATCGCATCGTCGTTGCCGGGGATCCCGAAATCGACATCATCCGGATCGCTGTTGGTGTCCAGTACCGCGATGATGGGAAGGGCGAGCTTCTTGGCCTCGCGAACGGCGATCTCCTCCTTCTTGGTGTCGAGGATGTAGACCGCGTCCGGGAGCCGATCCAGGTCCCGTAATCCCGATAGGTTGCGAGCGAGCTTCTCGTACTCCCTTCTCAGCGAGAGAGCCTCTTTCTTCGGTAAACCGTCGAGCGCGCCCGTGTTAACCATGTCCTCGAGCTCTCTCATGCGCTCGATGCGCTTGTGGATCGTGCGGAAATTCGTGAGCATCCCGCCGAGCCACCGGAAGTTCACGTACGGCATTCCGCATCGCTTGGCCTGTTCCGACAGCACGTCCTGAACCTGGCGCTTGGTCGCGACGAAGAGGATTACTCCTCCCTGTGCGACCCTGTCCCGAACGAACGTGTAGGCGCGCTCGATCCCGGTCATCGTCTGCTGGAGATCGAGGATGTAGATGCCGTTGCGCTCCGCGAAGATGAAGCGCTTCATCTTGGGATTCCAACGGCGAGTCTGGTGTCCAAAGTGGACGCCGGCCTCGAGCAATTGCCGCATCGTAACGACGGGCATGAACCAACCTCCTTCGGTTACACCCGGTTCCCACCGGATCCTTCCGCCCGTCAACCCCAAGCAGCTTGGGGACCGAAAGCTGTGATCGGATACCCGACCGCAGGACGGACGTGCGAATTTCTGTTACCCGATCAGGCTAACACGGGGGCTTAATCCCCTTCGGTGGCCTCGGAGATCTTGGCTCTCATAGCGATCACGGCCTTGGTGTGCATTTGACAGATTCGCGACTCGGTTACGCCGAGCACCTTTCCGATCTCCGCCAGGGTGAGCCCCTCGTAGTAGTAGAGGGTGATCACAATCTTCTCTCTTTCCGGAAGCCGGTTGATCGCACCGGTGAGAATTCCCTTCATTTCCTCGCTCTCGATGCTCTCCACCGGTCCGGTGGTCTTCGTGTCCTCGAGAGTCTCCACCAGGGACAGCTTGTCTCCCCGTTCCCCCTCGACCGACATCAATTCATCGAGTGCGACCAGCGACACGGTCGATAGTTGCGTGTAGATGTTGTTCAGCTCATCGATCGAAATATCCATCTCCTTGGCGATCTCTTTGTCGGAGGGAGGACGTTTGAGTTTGTTCTCCAGAGCGTTGTAGGCCTTCTCTATCTCCCGCGCTTTGAACCTCACCGACCGCGGAACCCAATCGATCGCTCGGAGTTCGTCGATGATGGCTCCACGGATCCGGCTGATGGCATAGGTCTCGAACTTGATCCCTCGATCGAGTTCGTATTTCTCGATCGCATCGATGAGGCCGAAGATCCCGTAGGACACGAGGTCTCCTTGATCGATATTGGCGGGGAGTCCGACCGCGACTCGACCGGCCACGTACTTCACGAGCGGCGAGAAGTGAAGAATCAGCGCCTCCCGGGCCTTGATGGCCCCGGTTTCCTTGTACTCGGACCAGACCTGCGAAACACTATCGGGTTGGCTTTTGTCTCCCAGTCCGACCGATGCCCGGGATTCAGGCTCGGGGATGGCTTTGCTCATAAACCGCCTTCAATCGCTCCGTCGAAACGTGCGTGTATATCTGCGTCGTTGCAAGACTCTCATGCCCCAACAGTTCCTGCACGGCCCTCAAGTCTGCACCACCATCGAGCAAATGGGTTGCAAAGCTGTGACGGAGCGTGTGCGGACCGATCGCCCTCTTACCCTCTGCGGTCAGGTACTTGACCAAGATCCGTCGCACGGAGCGAGGCCCCATGCGCGTTCCCCGCTGATTGAGGAACAGAGCCGCTCCCGCCGACGCGGAGTTGCGCCTAGAGAACCAGCTCCTGCCCTCGGAAAGATAACGGCGGAGCGCGTCTCCGGCGGGGCGCCCGAACGGAACGATCCTTTCTTTCCTTCCCTTCCCTAGGACCCGAACGGTCTCGGAGGAGAGGTCGACATCGTCGACGTTAAGCGAGCACAACTCGCCGACCCGCATGCCGGATCCGTAGAGCAACTCCAGTATCGCCCGGTCGCGCCTTCCCGCGGGCTCGTCGTCGGGAGGAAGTTCGCACAGGCTCGCCGCCTCCCCCTTTTTCAAAACCTTCGGAAGGGGGCGGTCCAGCTTCGGCACCGCGACGTCGTCGGCAGGCTGAACGGCTGCCAGCTCCTGCACGACGGCCCATCTCAGAAGCGAGCGGATGGCGCTGACCTTCCGAGCGATCGACCGCCGCGCCAGCCGTCTTTCCGACAGAAAGGCAACGTAGCGCCGCAGTATCAAGCGGTCGACGTCTTCGAGGTGACGGGCCCGAGCTCGACCCGCCCACTGGGCGAACTGAGAGAGATCGCTGCGATAGGCCGCGATTGTGTGAGGAGAGAGGTCTCTCTCCGCTGCGGCAGCGCGCAAAAAGGACTCGGCCGCCTCAAAGATCGGCGTGGGCATGACGGATCCTCTTCGAATGAATGTAGGACGGGTGCATAGAAGCATCCGCCGCTGCTGATGCTTGTGTCAACTACTGTTGCTTATGAGGTTTGCCCAGGGCGGGATGCGGCGCCGCCCCGAGCGGGGTTCGGTGCGGCCCGAGCGGGGATTCGGTGCGGCCCGAGCGGGGATAAGTGCCTCAGGTCCCTTCATTCGCAGGATCAAGTCTGGGAGGTCGCTATGCCCACGTGGGGTTGGATCGTGATCGGTGTCCTGGTACTGCTGGTGATCGTGGTGGCGGTGTCGGCTGGAGGTCGCCGGAGAAGAAGGTATGGGGGACGCGGACCTCGATTTCGCAGAGGTCGCTTCGCCGGTCGGGCCGGAGGCCGCGGCGCCGACCGCCTCGGACCGATGCAGCCGGGGCCGGGCGACCGGGCCGGTGTCCAGGACGAAGCTCAGCGCAGACGGATGGAGGCCGGCGAGCCCGTCGCGGGTGAGGCCGGACGAAAATCGGCGGAAGTCGGGGGAGGTCCAGAGGCAGAAGCCATGAGGAAGTCCGCCGAGAGCGGGGGCGGGGCTCCCGCAGGAGCCGGCGATGGCGGTGGTCGCGGTCGCGGTGGTCGCGGTCGCGGTGGCCGCGGTGGTGGCGGTGGCCGCAGGGGCCGCGGTGGAGGGGGTCGACGAGGCCGCCGTTAGACGCGTCGTGCGAAGGGCTGACGAGGGTAGGGACTGGGTCTCAGAATCTGTGGTGCCCGCGGTGACTGCGGTGCACCTTGCATGCGGTGCAATTTGCACCGCCGTCACCACAGTCACCACTGGGTCTGGAGGGTACCTATATGGTCGATCGCTGCCTCTCCTTAGGACGCCAGGGCCTCCCTGACGCGGCTCCCGGCATCGGAAATCTCATATCCGCCGAAGCGCTTCCGCGCGAACCCCCGAACCTCTAACCGAGAAAGTGCCAGCGAGACCTTTCCCTGATCGAGACCCGATAGTGCACAGAGTCGGTCCGGGTTGACGGGGGCATCATCCAGTAGCGCCAGGATCGCCCGATCGTCCTCTTCGATCGGAGCAGCGATCTTGGATCTGGAATCAGGTTGGTCGTTCCAGATCAGTGACGGCGCCAATTCGTCCAAGATGTGACCCACCTCCGTGACAAGGGCCGCCTGCCCGGTTCTGATCAACTCGTTCGGGCCACTGGCTACGGGGTTCCGCACGCTTCCGGGAACAGCCCAAACCGAGCGATTAGCGTCGATAGCGATTCGAGCGGTAATGAGTGCTCCACTCCTCTCATTGCCCTCGATCACCAAAACGCCTGCGGCCAGACCCGCGATGATTCGGTTTCGGGCCGGAAAGTTCCACTGGTGTGGCTGAGTTCCCAGCGGGTATTCGGTAATGAGCGTCCCTTGATTCGCTATCTGTCTTTTCAGGTTCTTGTTCCGAGATGGGTAGTCAACGTCGAGTCCGCTGCCCAAAACGGCGATCGTGTATCCACCGACGCGCAAGGCTGCCCTGTGAGCAGCGGTATCAATGCCAAGGGCCATCCCGGACACGATTCCAAACCCGGCCTCGGCTAGCGATTTGGCGAATTGCTCGGCCGTTTCAAGCCCGGCGACGGTCGGGCGACGCGTTCCGATGATCGCGATGGTCTTGCTGCCCGTTTGGAGAGGTAATCCTTCGCCGTACAGACAATCCGGACTTCCATGCGGACCTAACTCGTCAAGTTCCGGCGGCCACTCCTCATCGCGAGGGCATATCCTGCGAACCTCCGCCTGCTTTCGGACATCCTGACTCGCCTTCATGCCGCGTCCTGTGACGCCGTGAGATCCAGACGGAACCGAAGGGCGGCCGCAATGTGCCCGTCGTCGATCTCTTCGGTTGCTTCCAAGTCCGCCGCGGTACGAGCAACGCGGAGAACCCTGGCAAACCCACGCCCGGTAAGAGATCGAGTTGTAACCGCGTCTCCGAGCAGAGCCCTGGCCGACTTCGTCAGAGCTGCTTTGCGAACGTCTATCTTGGCCGTGGCGTTAGTAATGCGAGGGGTTCCATATCGCTCTGCCTGGATTCTTCTCGCCGTTTCGACGCGCCTTCGTATGACTGCAGACGATTCTCCGTCGGCCGGGCCCATCAGATCGTCCTTAGTCACTCTCGCCATGAGAGCCTGCATGTCAATTCGATCGATCAAGGGGCCCGACAGTTTCGTGCGATACGACTTCAGCTGAAACGTTGTGCAACGGCATATCGATCCGTTGTCTCCCGCATACCCGCAAGGACAGGGATTCATGGCCGCGACGAAAGAGAACCGGCACGGGTAGGTAACGGCTCCCCCGGACCGAGCGATCCTCACGGTGCCGTCCTCGATCGGGCCGCGCAGAGCCTCGAGCGCGTCACTGTGATACAGGCAAAGCTCGTCCAGGAAGAGAAGTCCTAGATGAGCGAGACTTACCTCGCCCGGCCGGGGCAACCCAGCTCCGCCTCCGACCAATCCCGCCATGGTGACGTTGTGGTGGGGAGAACGAAAAGGTCTTGCCGAGATGAGATGAGCTTTCTCGGTCAGCAGACCGGCGACCGAATAGATGCGTGTGACCTCGAGCATTTCCTCGTCGCTCATCGGAGGCATGATCCCCGGCAGGCGCCGGGCGAGCATCGTCTTCCCCGACCCGGGAGGCCCCACGAGAAGGAGGTTGGGTTAGATACTCCTACATGAGCTTGTATTGCTATCGGGGCCGACAGCTGGAAGACACCGCTATTACATGTGCAAACATCCATTTAGTAATGAAGAAGGCTCCACGAATCGCGGAGCCCTTACGCCGCGCCGACTAGGTCGTCACGATCGTCTGTTGCGCCGAGCGTCGCTCCTTATCCGATTCAACGAGAGGCAGAGGCCGAGCATCGCACATCTCGCATGGCGCTCCGCTGGCGTCGCAGCCGCGCCGCCTCGTGCCCGTGCAATCTTCGGTCGCTCAGGAAGTTGCGTAAGCGCGACTCCTGTAACGTCACGTTCGTAGTGATCGACCAGCGCCTCAATAGCCGTGTCGTCCCTGAGCCGTTCCAGGGCAGCAACCGCTTGAGGACTGGTCCGGGTCCGAATTCGTGCGACGTGAAGTCGCCGCGACTAAGTCGTCCCAGTGATTGACGATCTCCCGCCTTGCAAAGTATGTTCTTCTCGGCGAGGCTCAGGTTCGGTCCCAAGGCTTTCCGCATCTAGACTCGCTTCAGGTTCGTCCGTCGCGGAGGATCGTGTTCTAGATCAAACGCGTACGCCTCTTTGAGCGCTACCTGCCCGCTGTTTGTCCAGACGAGCAGTCTCTTACCATCGGTCCTCACCTTGACGATCCCGAAGGCCGATCTCCTGAACGCATAAAACGCTTTCAGGGCCTTCTCGTCAATCTCGACCTCGCCGTCTTTGATCACGACCTTGTCGCGGAAGAACTTATGGAATTCCGGAGTTATCCAGTCGAGCGCTTCGAAGAACGCCACCATCTCGGTGACGAAGATAATCGGCTCCTTGATCTCCTTGCGTGAGTACCGCCCGAGAGCACCGATCAACGGTGCGCGAGGGTGGATGTACTCCTTGAGCGCATTGTCGTCTCCCGAAGACACCACGGAGATCACCGGTGCGGCCGCCTCGAGGAAAGATTGCGAGAAGTCGGCCGACCCATGGTGCGGAACCTTGAGAACCTCCGCCGTCAATTCGATGCCTCCCGCCTCGTGGCGCGCGACCAGATCCGTTTCCGCTTGTTCGTTGAGGTCGCCGGCAAAGAGAAAGCGAGCGTCTCCGTAACTGAAGCGCAGAATCACCGAGTGCCCGTTGATCGTGTGGGATGCAGACTTACCGCTGAAGTGGGTAGGCCTCACAGGCTGGTCGCGCAGCTCGGCATCGTCGCGCGGTGTACCGAGGAACTTAAGGCCAACCTCACCATCGAGTTTCGTGGTCAGGGGGCCCAAGACCTCCACCGAAATTCCCTCGTCATGCAAGAAGTCAAATGCATCGTGGGAGCCGAGTTCCAGGCGCCGCATATCGATGTCCCCCCGGTCCGAATAGGCGCTGAGGGCCTCTTTCCACTTACGAAAGGGCTGGTTCATGTCTTCGTCCGGGACCTCCAAAAGGTCGTCGTGCAACGAGGTGATGATCGTGTCGCCGTTCACGGTCGTGGTCTCGCCCAGGAGTTCGTCGTCACGAACCGATGAGGGTCTTTTCACCAGCCCGTTGTGGAAGACCCGCTGAGGGTGGATGAACAGGCGTTTGTGGGAGATTTCGTGCTCTTCCGAGTCGTATATCTCCGTCAAGCCCTCGAAGTGATCCGCGTCACCATGGGTTACTACGATCGCATCGATCTCCTTGGGGTCGTCTGAAGACGTGTCACGGAATCGGTTGGCCAGATAGCGGGCGAACAGCTGGTTGTCGCCGCCGTCGATGAGGATCACCTTGCCCGCCGGAGTTTCCACCACCGCGGCATCTCCTTGCTGGACGTCGACAAAATCGACCTTCATGACCTCGTTGGCATCTAGCTCGCGAACGAGGTCGTCTCCCGTCAACCCACTCCCCCGCGGCACCCTCAGGAAACCGTCTACCTCCTCCCATCGGGGGCTCCCATCTGCCTCGGTGTAAATGGTGGTCGCACCCACCCGTACGTGATCCGACTCGATCTCCCTCACATCGAGAGGGTCGCCCCACGCCACGGTCGTGAGATACGTGTACTTATCACCGTCACGCTGATGGATCTTGCCGAGATCGACGTTCAATACATGTGTCGCGGCCAAAATGCCTCCTTCAATAGAGACGTCACTGCTTCGCCAGTTCCTCGAAGTAAGCCTGAGAGGGAACGTCGATCAACGGGTACCCGCGCACGACATGAAGATTGGCCATAGCGAGCGCGTAGCCGTGGCGCAAGAGCCGCGCCGAAACCTCCACTCCAAGCTTGGACAATGTGGTCTTGACGACGGCGTTCTTCTTTGCGATGTCCTCCCACTCCGCTTCGTCGTTACCGAGAAGCTTTAATACTGTCTCAGCCCTCCGGGCACGCTCCGGCCACGCCGGGCTCGACTGGAACGCTCTTGCAATCCTCAAGGGAGATTGCGGGATGTGAACCAGCGCGCCCTTGATCCCTTTGTTCTCGCGCTCGGCAAGATCAAAGCGCGCCACGAGGGCCTCACGACGGACCGACGTCCCGTTGTCGTAGAGAACCGACTTGTCGCGCAACAGCGCGGAGATCTCGCCGAGGATCGGCGTCTTCATGGACGCCGTTGACTTGAACCCGAGGCCGGCGGACGAATTGACGACGATCAGCTCGTCGGGAATTTCGAGGTTTGGATCGTGCTGAGCCCAGCGGCCGTTGCGGGCGGCGGCCCCCTGCCCCCACTGGTCGCCCATGTTGTCGTAAACGCCACCGTCAGCCAGCACCAAGTGGTGGGCGCGAACCGCCTCGGGGTCCTGGGCATCCTTGAAATCGTGTTCACTAGTAAAAAACCACGCGGGTGGGAAGGCGCCGGGAAGCGCGGCCGAGGCCTGAACCGCGCGATGAAGTGCGAGCGAGCCGGGGGTTCCCCATCCAAAGCGGTATGCACACACGAAGCGACCAGAGAAATAGGCGTGCTCACCTGCGTGGAGATCCGTGGCGCAAATAACGTGATCCAGCTCTTTGTGGACGTCACTTAGCTTTGTCGGCTTGGTGCTGGGGGTAAACAGAAGCTTGGCAAAGGCCCGCACACAGACCTGCCCGCGGAGTTTCGCGAAACCTGCTGTCAGCAGGATTCCCGTCAATACGATCGCGAGCTTCAGCCAGCCGGATACGTCGAGGCAGATCGGGACGACGATGGTGGCTCCGGCGGCGAGGGCCAAGACGATCAAGTAGATCTTCGTCAACGGGATGGCGAAGAGGGTCCCTCTGTTCGCTAGCAAGCTGACAAACGGCTTCATCTCGCGGCGGAAGTCCTCGGCAGTAGTGGAGCGAAAGTTGAGTTGCTGTGCGATGAACCCATTGGTGAGCGACCCACCGGAGACTGATGCGATTGATGTGACGTCGCGGTTGCGCCCGGAGTCGACAAGGTATACGAGCGCTCCGAGGCCGAAGAGCGAGGCGCGGTGTCCACCGCCCGATAGGGCTACCGAGATTCCTGCCATTATTTCGGGCTCATGCGATAGATATGACGAGGTTTCCGACAATTCCCCGATATCTCATTCCGATTAACTACCTCCAGCCACCGAGTAACCGACGAATCCGATCGTGCAGGCATCTGAGTCTGCAGCCTATATGGGTGCTTATCGCAGATCTGCTGACGAAAGCGAGGACTTTTGGATCGCAAAGATCACCTTCAGGTGTTGAGCTAACTGAAACATTGCGGCTTCCGAGATTTCCGTGGACAGCAAGGTTTCTCCGGTTGTGTTCGAGGTGTCGAAGTCGACGGTGCCCCAGATGCGGTCGTCTGCGTCGAGAATTGGGGCAGCGAGGACGAAGCGTACATCTTCCGATACGGGGCCCTTTGTTCCGTCCACCGCAGTGCCCGAGAGCGGCTCCACTCGCATGCGCGTGATCTTCCCTGTCATCGCGCAGCGGACGACGGCGATTTCTTCCATCAACTCAGGTGAGAGCGCGAACCGAGTGACACCAACTGCTTCCTTCGTCGGATTTGGCGACCAGTAATAGCGACAAACAAGCTGGTCGCGCTCTTCGATGCGGAAGATGAATACCCGCAGTTTTGCCGACTCAGGTGTCTGCGGAAGACTCGTAGCACGGCAGACCGTCTCAAGGGTTCCATTGATCAACTGATTGAGAATTCCCGTGCTGGCGGTGAGGCCACTTAGTTTAACGGTTGGTTGCTTGCTCGCTGCCATCTCAATTAGCGTGATTGCAACAAGCGAGGCAACGAGGACGATGCCAAGCACGATGATGGCGATTACCAGCGTTGTCTCCGACAGGGTCTCCGACCAGACTCCAATTCCGACACCAGCGCCAAAGAGGGAGTCGACAACGACGAGCAGCAATCCGATTGTCCGCGTGCGTTCGGCGAGATCTATGTGTGAGACGAGGCGACTACGCATTGATCTGACCCGAAAGAGGTCGGATAAGACGGTTCCCGTGGGGTGCGCTCAATCTGGTCATTGTGTCTTGGCTCCCACACCGGTCGCTGCCGTCGTAGCAGTTCCTGCCGCTATGAATGCACCGCAAGCTGAAGCTGCCAGAATTACGAACTCATTCCCGAGACCTTCCCAAGCCGTAGCTTGGTCGTACTGAGCCTTGTATACGCCCCAGACTGCTGGGACGGCTGTCACAAGGACGGCATAGTTCGAAAAAGTTCTCACGTAGTCGAAGAACCTTCTCGGGCTTCCTCCCGCCCAAGCAGATCGCAGGGCAAGGATCAGGAAACCAATGATGGATGCCGCAACGCACGTGAGGGCGACCAGTTGCCAGCGCGGATACTGGCGGGTCACCACAAGGGGCGTCGAAAACGAGATGTTGTCTTCGTTAAGGGCAAGAGTGAATTCCGCTGTACCCGGCGGGAAGGCACCTGGATCAACATGATCGAAGACAACCAACGCCGTATCGGCGGTCTTCGCGATGAGACGAGCGGAGAATTCCTCTTGAGAGAGACTCGCTCCGAGGACTTCGAGATCCCAAACTCCAGCCAATCGACAATTGCTGACCTCGAACTCAATCGGCTTGACGCTAAAGACCCTCCCCCGGCGCTTCAATTCGATCGTCGGGACACCCTCCTCCTTAGGCTCGAATGCGGGGATGACCTCGTCTCCACACGGCGGGGTAGGGCCTTGGGCCTGGGCCGATGAGGCGAACGCCCCAACCAGAGCGAGAGAAACGATCACGACTGCCGCCAATCGACAGAAACCGTTCTGCAAGATCTGTGCGATATCCATCAGGACCTCCTCGCGTCGTGTATCGGTCTTTGCTGATCGCGTGCACTCAACTTCCATCCGCCGAGCACACGAGCCGTCGCTTATGTGGCACTTCGATTGCGTCTCCCTTGCCCCTAGACTCCCCGCTCAAAGCTTTTCAGCGAGTCGCGG
>JALZEK010000073.1 GCA_030862065.1 Actinomycetota bacterium
GTCCAGGCCGCGGGTCCGCCGATGATGAACGGGGTGTAGACCAGGCGCAAGATCTTGGTCTCGGAAAGGCCCTCCGCCTTGAGCCGGGCCGCGGCTAGCTGGAGCTTGTCGGTCGTGAACTCGCCGGTTGCATTGAACTTCTTGCCGGCGTATCGCGCCGCGCCGCCCGCAGCGGGAGCTCTTGCCGCCGCATCCGCTTTCTTGTCTCCCTTGCCTGGGCCCTTGGTGGACGACTTGCCTCCCCCGCCGCCGGGACCGTTGTTCCCGCCGTTCCCGCCGTCACGACTTCCCGTACCGGGATCGTTGTTATCGCCACCGCCCTTGGGCTTGTCGTCATCCGGCGGTGGAGGAGGTGGCTTCGTTTTCTTCGGCGACGGACTCGGAGAAAGATCGATTACGTCGGTGGGAAGTCCGGTCGGCACTTGCCCGAAGGCATCGGGAGCAACGACGCGCGACGCGGACCGGGGCAAGATGAACAGCCCGGCGAGCAAAACGACAACCGCCAAAGCGACGCGTGCGGCAAGCTTCATAACCGGCTCAGTCACTACTCCTTGGACGACCGACGCAGAGTGGCCAGTTCCTCACTCTGCGGTGCTCACCTACCCAATTTCGCCGTGGCGGTCACAATACCTTCTCGAAAATCGAATGCGAGGGGTAGTCCGAAATGTCCGATTTCCCGCCGCCCACGGCGGCCCGCTGGGCCCTTGAGGCGGTCCTGTTCGCGGCCGGTCTCGGGGAGCGGCTGAGGCCTCTCACCGAGGTCTGTCCGAAGCCGGCGCTGCCCCTGCTGGACGTCCCCCTCGGGCTTCAATCCCTTACCCGGGTGCTCGAGGTCCGGTCCCCGGTGGTGGTGAACGCCGCCCATCTCGCCGACCGCGTCCTGTCGGCCCTGGAGCTCGACCACCGAGCCGGCGACGTCGAGGTCCTGATCGAGGCACCCGAGCCCTATGGCACCGCCGGCACTTTGGCCGAGCTGCGGCCGCAACTGGGCCGAACCGTCCTCACGTGGAACTCGGACATGCTGACCGATTTGTCGCCGCGTCGTCTTCTCGACGAACACGTGCGCATCGGGGCGATCGCCACCGTCGCGGTTGCCCACGACGACACCAGTCCCGACTTCGAGTTCTCGGGACAGAGAGCAACGCGTTTCATGGACCGGCGAGCCTCCAACGGAGGAAAGGGGGTGCGCTTCATCGGTGCGGGGGTCTTTGAAAGGGCGGCGCTCGACCGCTTGCCCCGACGCAGGCCGAGTGGGCTCGGCGAAGCTCTCCTTGGACCGCTCGCCGACGCCGGCGAACTCGCGGTCGTGGTGCACGAAGGATACGCGCTCGATGTCGGAACGATCGAACGCTATCTGCGCGCCTCTGAGGACGTTCTTTACGGCAGAGGGCCGGGCATCTCGCCCGAGCCTCCCGGAGAAATCATCGAGGTGAAAGGGGGTCGCGCTTACGTAGGCCCTCACGCAAACGTTGATCCCGAGTCCCTCGGCGCGGGGGCGATCGTGCTGGGTGGTGCAAGAGTTGAAGCGGGCGCTCGGATAGCCGACGCGATCGTGTGGCCGAAAGAAATAGTTCCGGCAGGGGCACGGATCTCAGAAGGAGTGTGGTTCCGAGGGACCCTCATTAAACCTGTGACTCGCGCCTAGGTCTGCTCGAAATCCAAACCGCGACCGCGACGAGGATTCCTCCCAGAAGCGTTGGGACCAATTCGATTCCCGGCGAGACGCAAATTAAGAAGACGCCGTCATCGTTGGGGCGGGGAGAGAAGCCGGGGCCGGGCAGGTCCGTACAGCTGCTGGCAAAAACCAACTGCAGGCGGGCCGAGAGCAGCGCACCCAGCAAGAACCCGGCTCCCATGAACCCGACTCTCAGTGCTCGAAACCTCATCTTGCCTCCGGCTCGGCAGGAATTCCGGCTCGGCTCCCTAATCTAGAAGACGTGAGGCGCCGGCGGACGATTCGAGTAATTCTTGTTGCCGGCCTGATCGCGTCCGTGATCGCCGTCGGCACGGCGCCGGCCCCCGCTCACCCCCGACTTCCCGCGGGCGCCTTCGGCGGAGCTCACCTGGGTCGCTATGCAGTCGCCGCCTGGACTGAGAAAGGTCAGCACCGTCTCACCCGGTGGCAAATCACTGCCTTCCAATACGTCGATGCCAGAACCTTCTTGCCGCCGACCCCGGGCAAAGGGACACAACTGATCGTCTCAAAGTTGAGCTGTTCTCTGGTCGGAGGAAAAAAGCGAGATTGCAACAGCAACGGGAAGGCGTGGGAGATCGAGCAAGAAGATTTCAAGTTCGACCCGCTTCTGGAGCGGGCCGTGATCCGGTTTGGAGCGCGGGACAGAAGGATCGTGTGGAAAGGAACCGGGTCGCATCGACCTTTCCATGGAACCCGGGCCCGTCGTAGCTCAAAGGTGGATTCCGGCAATCTTTGGGCCGACGTCCAGGCCGAGGGCGTCGCGGGGATCGCGAGAGACGCTGTCGTCACGGGACGCATGGCGGGGAGGGACCTGGCGGGCGTCAAGATGGACGAATCAACGCTGTTTCTATGGTTCGGCTCGGTCGCGTATGGGGGCGCCTGTCTCGTCGATCAGGGAGGCCCCTGCCTCGATTAGAAGTCGACCGGCCGTTCTTCCCGTGTGGAGTTTCGGAAATCGCGATGTCAGACGGGAAGATCGAGGCCCGTGATCAGCGGAAGAGCGACTCCGCGGCCAGGTGCGTGATGATCCTCGGGTACACGAAGGCCGCCACCAGGGCCAGCGCGGCAACGCCCATGGCCGCTCGAAGGATGTAGGGAACCTCCACCGGCTCCTCGACCTCGGGCGCTTCCAAGAACATCTTCTTCACGACGAATATGTAGTACCAGGCCGCGATGACCGCGTTGATCCCCATGACCGCGGCGAGCCACACGACACCCGCGTCGATGGCGGCCTTGAAGACGAACAGCTTGGCCCAGGCCCCCGCCATCGGAGGCGCTCCCGCCAGCGAGAAGAGGAAGCCGGCCATCAACGTCGCCAGCACGGGAGATCGCTGCCACAGACCCGCGTAATCGGCGATGAAGTAGGACCCGCCCTTGCGGGCAAAACTTACCGCTGCGGCGAAGGCACCGAGGTCCATGACTCCGTAGATCGCGAGATAGATGAGAGCCGACTGAAACGCCTGCTCGGTTACCTCCCGGCCCCCCAGCCCGACCAACGACAGGGCGACGAGCACGTAGCCAGACTGCGCGATTCCCGAGTAGGCAAGCAACCGGATGATGTGCTGCTGACGCAGCGCGATGAGGTTGCCGACAGTCATCGTCAGCACCGCGAGAACGGCAAAGGCCGGACGCCACGTGTCTGCGACGGCCGGGAACGCCCTGAACATCAGGACGAGTAGCCCCACGAATCCACCGATCTTGGACGATGTCGACAAGAAAGCGGCCACCGGCGACGGAGCGCCCTCGTAGGTGTCGGGGGCCCAGAAGTGGAAGGGGACGGCCGAGATCTTGAACGCGAATCCCACGACCAAAAAGAACACGCTCAAGATGATCAAAGGTTCGTCCGCCGCCGTAAGCGTCTCGCGGATCGCGTCGACCTGGAGCTCGCCGGTCGCTCCGTAGACGAGGGACATCCCGTAGAGCATCACCGCCGATGACAACACGCTGAACAAAAAGAACTTCAGCGCCGACTCGTTCGATTTGGGATCACCCTTTCGCAGGCCGGTCATGATGATGGCGGGCACGCTGATCAGCTCGATGGCGATGAAGATCGACACCAGGTCGCGAGCGCTCGACATCACGACTCCTCCGAGAAGCGAGCACAACATCAAGAAGTAGTACTCGCCCTGGTGATAACGACCGGCGCGGAAGTAATTGAAGGAGATGGCCAGGACGATCAGGCCGATGACGCAGAACAGTCCCTTGAAGAGAAGGGCAAAGTCGTTGACTTCAAATGTTCCTCCAAGCGTCGTGCGGCTGTCGCCGATCAAGGAGACGACTGCGGCGAGCGTCGCCAGAATGCCGGCCGCCGAGAGCGGCATGGCAATCCACTTGACCTCCCTGGGCATGAAGAGATCGACGAGGAGAACGACGGAGGCGGCCCCGGTAAGGACGAGCTCGGGTGCGATCGCGTGCCAGTCGACGTCGGGCTGAACAACTACGGCAAGATCCATCTACAAGCCAAGTGCTCCCGTGATCGTGGAGACCGCTCCATCGGTGACCTCGAGAACAAGCTTCGGAAAGATTCCCGCCGCCAAGATCAGGATCAGAAGGGGAGTCCACGACCACCATTCGAGGGGCCGCACGTCGAAGATGCCGCGGCCCCCGCTGAATGCCTCGGGAACTGATCCGAGGTTCACCCGTTGCAGCATCCAGAGGAAATATCCGGCCGTCAGCACCGTTCCGACGCCGCCTCCGACCATCAGAACGCGGAACAGCGGCACGTTCAGACCCTCCGCGGGTTGATAGGCACCGAGCAGGGCCAAGAACTCTCCCCAGAATCCGGCCAGTCCGGGTAGACCGAGCGAGGCGATGGCAGTGTAGGTGAGGACGGAGCCGAACCTCGGTATTTGCTGAAGCACTCCCCCGAGGTCAGAGATCTCGCGGGTGTGGTAACGCTCGTGAATCGATCCGGCAAGGAAGAAAAGCATTCCCGTGATGAGCCCGTGTGCCACCATTCCGAACACGGCGCCGTTGATGCCGGTATCGGTAAGGGTCGCTATCCCCAGCATTACAAAGCCCATATGCCCGACCGATGAGAACGCGATCAGCCGCTTCAGGTCCGTCTGGGCCAGACAACAGAGCGCGCCGTAGATGATCGCGATGACGGCGAGTATGCCGATGATGGGTGCGTAGTCGACAGCGGCCTCAGGAAGGATCGGAAGCGAGATGCGAACGAACCCGTACGTTCCCATCTTCAGGAGAACGGCGGCCAGCAGCACCGATCCCACCGTGGGAGCCTCCGTGTGTGCGTCGGGAAGCCAAGTGTGAAACGGCCACATGGGTACCTTGATCGCGAACCCCAGGAACAGCCCAAGGAAAATCAGGTTCTGGGTGAACATCGAAGCGTTGATCCCCTGGTTCGTAAGTTCGAGCATGTCGAACGTGTGGGGACTTGAATTCAAATAGAGACCCAGAAAACCCAGCAGCATGAAGATGGATCCGAACAACGTGTAGAGGAAGAACTTGACCGCGGCGTACTCGCGGCGCGGGCCTCCCCATATTCCGATGATGAAGTACATCGGGACGAGCACGAGCTCCCAGAAAACGAAGAAGAGAATGAGGTCGAGTGCCACGAACGTGCCGTTCATTCCAGTCTCGAGCAACAAGATCAAAGCCAGCAGAGCCTTGGTCTTGCCGGGCTC
>JALZEK010000099.1 GCA_030862065.1 Actinomycetota bacterium
GCGCGTCATCGTGGACGCGCGACGAGAGCTACCTTCGCAACCACGTCATGCCGACGTTCGGCGATATCGAACTGGCGAAGATCGACAAGTTCCTCGTCCAGTCATGGGTGCGCGATCTCGTCACGAAGGGCCTCCATCCCAGCACGATCAAGGAGTGCTACCGAATCCTGCGAGGCGTGATGAACGAGGCGGCCGATGCTCCGTTGATCGTGGAGTCGCCCTGTCGCAAGGTCACGCTCCCCCGCGTCCCGAAAACGGAGCAGAGGTTCCTCACAGCGGCCGAAGTGGAGAAGCTCGTCGCCGCGACCGACCCGCCGTATCGAACCCTCGTCTACAGCGCCGTCTATCTCGGGTGCCGCTGGGGCGAACTCGTCGGGCTCAAGCGCCAGCACCTGAACCTCCTGAAGGGTGAGGTTCGCATCGTAGGGACGCTCGAGGAGGTTCCAGGAGGCGTCAAGTACATCGAAGAGACCAAGACCAGCGCCAGCCGCCGGACCATCGACATACCGGGCTTCCTCGTCGATCTCCTCGCCGCTCACTTGAAGGATGCGCCGGTGTCGGAGTTCGTCTTCTGCACTAAGGACGGCAGCCCGATCCGCCGGTCTAATTTCCGCCAGCGCGTGTGGAGGCCGGCGGTGAAAGCAGCAGGGCTCGACGCACAACTGAGATTCCACGACCTGAGACACACCTGCGCGCCCCTCCTCATCGAGCAAGGCGCCCATCCGAAAGAGATCCAGGCTCGGCTCGGCCACTCCACGATCACCACGACACTCGATCGATACGGCCACTTGATGCCGGGGCTGGGCCGCCAGGTCGCGCGCAATCTCGACGAGATGCGCAAGAAAGCCGTTTCGGATGTGGACCAAATGTGGACCACCGACGATGCAGAGGTCATTGCGTTCCCGAAGCCGGAAGGCGAAATCGAGGAACTACCTGCGGATTCGGAGGGTGGGCGGTACTGGGTTCGAACCAGTGACCCCTGCGTTGTAAGCGCAGTGCTCTCCCACTGAGCTAACCGCCCAAAAGTTCCTGACACATCTCCTTCTTCGCAACGTCCCAAGGCTACAACCGGCTCGCGAATGCAAAGGGGGCCGGTTTGAACCGGCCCCCGATTTCGCTCCGCTTGCGTCGCGTTCTTTACCGTCTTCGGCGTTCAAGCCTCTGAGAAATCCTGATCAGACACGTTCCCGTCCCGATGAGGAGCAGAGACAGCGCCAAAAAGTTCGGCGCGGGTGTTCCCGTGAACGGAAGCGCGCCGCGGGGCGGCTTACTCACGTCCACCGGTGGTGGCTTCTCGACAGGCGGTCGCGGAAAGATCCGGGGAGGTTTCTCCGGGGGCTGCTCTTTGGGAGGCGGCACCTTCGGAGGTGGCTTCCTCGGAGGCGGTCCTCCCTTAACTGTCGGCTTCGGCTTTCCGCACCAGCCGTTGTTGTCGTCGTCGAAGTCATCATCGTTGCCACACCCGTTGTTGCCGTCTTGATCTCCAAGATCCCGCCCGCCTGCTCCGTTCGGCTTGTCTGTGCATCCGCCTCTCGGATCGGTACTGGGGTCGCCACCGCATTCCCTGCGTTGAGGTCCGACGTTGTCGTCGGGGTCACTCTCCGACTTGCCCTGGTTCGGGTTGGCCGATCCGGACCAAGTCTTTTCCACCGACCGGTCTTTGCCGGACGGGTGAGCGTTGTCTCCGGCGTCGGAGACATTGTCGGTTTCCTTCTCGACCGTTCCGGGATCGAGATCGGCATCCCCGTCGTGATCACCCGCGAATCCCCCTCCTGAAGTGGACGGGGGGTTACCGCCGCTCGAGGAGTGAACAGGCGGTCCACCGCCGTGCCCGGGTTTGTGGTGCGCCACCGCTGGGCTTGCCATGACCACCAGCAACAGAAAGAAGGCGACGAATAAACCAAGACCTGCAGAGACGCGCTTAACTGTGATGTAGCCCACCCCCATTCATTCATCTCGGGTCCTCCTGAAAAAAAACGCCTCTCCGCTGTCCCGATTGTCTGCTTGATCCGGTTTATGCACAAACGCGAAATTTGGGGCTTTCAGGTCTGGCCGGAGCGGGCTCGGGTCCCCGGGAGCCACACGGGGATGGAAGGGCGCCGTTGGCCATGGGCCCGAACGTGAATTGTCGGAAGATCGAGGGTCAGCCCTGCAGGGCTCGGCTCAGCACCCCATTCGCCGTAGATCGGAATTGAATGTTGTCGGAGGCTGGCGCCGCTTGGACGCTTGCTCGTAGTCGTAGGCAAACGAGATCAGTTTGGGCTCGTCGAACCCGCTTGCCAGAAAGCTGATCCCCATCGGTATCCCCGCAGGCGAGTAGCCGCCCGGGACCATGACCGTCGGATAGCCGGCCGAGGCCGAGACGTTCGCGTAGGCCGGGCCCGGTGCGACGATCGCGTCGAGATCGTTTGCCAGCAAGGCTCCGTCGATGGCGAGGCGAGCCGATTGGATGGCGGCAATGCGGTTGGCGATAGCCGCGGGGTCGTTCATGTCCCCTCTCGTCATGTCCGAAATCTCGAGGAGCCCCTGTCCGTACTTCATCTTGTCGGGATGTTTCTCGTTGTAGGCGATGATCTCGGTGAGGGTTCGTACCCTGAGTTTCGGGCTTGTCTGTTTCGCCAGATACTCGTTGAGCGACGCTTTGAACTCATTGGGAATTGCTCCGATCTCGGTGAGCCCCACCCACTTGGCCCAGTACTGAAGGTCCGACTCGACCAGTTTCGCCCCCTGTTTGCGCAGGTCCTGGAGCGCTCGACGAAAGAGTGCCTCCTCGGCGTCGTTGAGATCGTCCCGATCCTCCGGACTAAATCCGATGCGGACTCCCTTGAGCGCGTCCTTCTTCAAGAAGCGCGTGTAGTCCATACCTTTCGGCGTGTTCCCCTTGCTCGCGTCGGTTGCCGGATCCTTCCGATCGCGTCCCGCCACTACTCCGAGCATCGCGGCCGCGTCGGACACGCTACGTACCATCGGACCCGCCGTGTCGAAACTAGGAGACAAAGGAAGAATGCCCGTTCGGCTGACGAGGCCGACGGTCGGTTTGATACCGACGACGCTGTTGGCGTCGCTCGGACTCAGAATGGACCCCGAGGTCTCGGTCCCCACCGTTGCAGCGGCGTAAGCCATGGATGCAGCCACCCCCGAGCCGGAACTCGAGCCACTGGGGCTCAACGCGAACGAGTATGCGTTTACGACCTGGCCCCCGAGCGAGCTGTAGCCGGGTGGCATCGTGAGATCGACCCATCCGGCGAACTCCGAGAGGTTGAGTTTTCCGAGGATGATCGCCCCGGCCCCCTCGAGTCGGCGCGTGATGAAGGCGTCGTTGTTGGGAACACTGCCCTTGAGAGCGATCGATCCCGCGGTCGTCGGCATGTCTTTCGTGTTGACGTTGTCCTTCAATAAGACCGGAATCCCAAAGAAGACGCCGCGAGCCTTGCCCTGACGACGAAGGCGATCGGCGCGCCGAGCTTGCTCCACCGCATCGTCGTTGAGATGTCGAATGGCGTTCAACCTTTTGTCGTAGGCCCTTATCCGCTTGAGATAGGCCCGCACGAGCTGCTCGCTGGTGATCCGGCCCCGGCGCAGGGCCTTTTGCAGCTGCGCGATGGTGGCGCTGTTCAGGTTTAATCCGCGAACATTTGCCCGACAGTCGCCGCGGCCCGGAAGGACGACAACCGGAGATCCAACAGCCTCCAAAGGAGCGGCGAGCAGCGCCACCGTGATGGCGGCAGCGGCCAAGCAGGTGATTTTTCGACGCGCTGGTGATTGTCCGTCCATACTCAAAGGGTTCGACGCCGACGGGGCCTGTCCTTGCGGGTCCAGGCTCCCGTCCGCCCGGCCAGCCTCCCCGAGGGCGTTCTTTTCGTGTCAGGTTTCGCTTATCGAAAGGTGGGACGAGAAGAACGGAAAAGCGGGGGGCTGGAGCACGCAACCGGCCCCTTTTCGTTGTCGGTCCTATCCTGTTGCCGGAAACGAACCGGCGATATTCGAGAACCCACCAGACAGGAACGAGAACAAATGGTGATGCGGCGACCCACGCTTAAGGGAACGGCTTTGCTTTTCCTGGCCGCGGCCCTCGTCGTCGGACCCCCGCTCGCCGTTTCTCTGCTCTCGGACACAGACGTAACCCAAATCGCGGAGCCAGAGAAAAACGGCAACATAAAGCGCCAGGATCGACGAGAGAGGCGGACCGGCGAGGGGCCCCCAGCCGAGACGCCCGGAGACCTCGGCGGCGGAATCGTTGCTCCCTCGGCCGAGCGGTGGATCACCTCCACCCTCTCGCAGGCTCCCGCCCCCGGTGGGAGCACGGAATTCAGAAAGGAGACGCCGGGGCTTGCCACCATGGTTCTGCGCCCCCGCTTGGTGGCCGAGGATGCGGCGGAGCCCCTCGTCCTGCAGGGCCTGGAGCTCTGTTATGACTCGATTGATCCCGGCGTCGAGCCCGACACCCTTACAGTCTCCACCCGGTCTTCCGGGTCCCGCCCCCGAGCGGCATCTCTCACCGTCACCAACCTTTCCGACACGCAGACCTGCCAATCCTTCACCGGTTTCCAGCCGCGCGCACCCCAGATCGGACCGAGCGACAACGTCACCGTTCAACTGACCGCCGACTGGACGGTGGGAGACTCACCGTTTCTGGTCGGCCCCGTCAACTTCCTGCTCGAGCATGGACCTTGACCAACGTCCGCTCGTCTCTCGTGGCCCTGGCGGCCAAGATTCGCCCCAGGAATAGGTGGGTAGGTTTGGAGTTAGGAGAAATAACGGCTTCACATCACCTAGTTGGAAAGGAGGAGGTATGGGAGAGCAGTACACATTGCCCGACCTGCCTTACGACTACTCGGCGCTCGAGCCTCACATTGACGCCAAGACCATGGAGATTCACCACTCCAAGCATCATCAGACCTACGTCGATAAGGCGAACGCCGCGCTCGAACAGCTTGAGAAGGCACGGGCCAACGACGACGCTTCACTCGTCGCCCACTGGGCACGCGAGCACGCGTTCAACCTCGGTGGGCACCTGAACCACACGATCTACTGGAAGAACATGAGTCCCGATGGTGGCGGCGAGCCTTCCGGAGCACTCGCGGATCAGATCAACGAAGACTTCGGCGGCTTTGACAAATTCAAGGCACAGTTCACCGCGAACGCCACCGCCGTGCAGGGATCGGGCTGGGGATGGCTGTGCTGGGACCCCGCCTACAAGGGGCTCATCATCACGCAGGTCGAAAAGCAGCACGACTTCCTGCCCCCCGGCATATTCCCGCTACTCGGGATCGACGTCTGGGAGCACGCCTACTACCTCAAGTACCAAAATGCGCGACCCAAGTACATCGAGGCGTGGTGGAACGTCGTCAACTGGGACGACGTCAACAAGCGGCTCGAGAGGGCCAGGGGCTACTAAGAAAAGTCAATACGGAAAAGGGCCCGGGGAACCCCGGGCCCTTTCCTATTCAGTCTGCGGAATTACCCCTCGCCTTCCGCGGGCGGCGGCGTGCACGTCTTGCCCTTTTTGGGAATGCACTTGAACTCGATCCCCGAAGCCATGTCGGCCGAGTCGTAAAAAACCCTGCCGAGGAAAGGTGGGACAGGTCGTGGGCCCACCGGGTCGGGAAGTTCCGTTGTTGCCGGGCTTATCTGGATCATCAGAAGCTGGGTCGCCTTGAACGCACCGCCCTTGAGCTTGGCCTCAACCTTGCCCTGTCCCGCCGGCAACGCCACTCTCAGTTCCCGGGCGGGTTCGGGATAGTCCTCGTTGCATGTGAGCGCGTTGATGTCCGGCCAGATCCGGATGTCGACCTCGGCAGGCGTGGAGGCCGTGTGAAGGGTCACCTTCACCACTCCCTTGACCTTGCCCGCCAGCTCACCGACCCACACCGGGAACAGGTTGTTGCCGGCACAGTTGGTGTTGGGACCCGCCCCGTAGGTCAGGATCTGCTGTGACTTGGTCCCACCCCCCTCCGGGGCCTTGGAGTCCATCTTCTTGAAGGCGCCGCCGGTAAAAGCCGCCGGGTAGCTCTCGACCTCGCCGAACTGCTCGGTCCCGTGCAAGAAAAGGCTCGTCTTGACGGGCTTCTTCTTCGCACCCGCGCCGGTTGGAGCCATGAGGCTGAAGGCCAATCCGCCAACCAGCGCCATTGCTAATAGTTTCTTCATGTGCCCTCCCCGAGATCGATCCTCCAGAGGCAGAATTCGCTACGAGCGGGGAGGTTCCTCCTAGGAGCGGAGATCGTCTTCGGTGAGGACCGTGATTCCGCTTCTTTTAAGCAGAGCGGCCGTGACCCCGTCTCCGGCCCGCTCGGTAC
>JALZEK010000133.1 GCA_030862065.1 Actinomycetota bacterium
ATCGAAACCTGTTCCGTCTGGGACACTCGAAACGCGGTTCTTCGATGGACCGGTCACCCTCCACCCGGCCTCGAGCGCTTCAAACTCTCCGGCATCAACCCGCTGGAGATTCTGCGGTGACTGCGGCCATCCCTCTCGCGGCCGCACTGGGGCTGCTGCTCCTCTACACGGGCGTAATCGCCCGTCGAGAACGACGCAGGTCGCGACTCATATCGATGCTGGGAAACCTACTGACAGAAGCCGGCGTGAAAGCTTCTCCCCTCCAGATCGTAATTCTGTCGGCACTGTTGGGAGCGATGTCGTTCGTCGTCACAACGGCGTCAACCTCGTCCGTCGGCGCGGGTGTCGTTTGCGGAGCCGGTGCCGCCTGGTCTCCATTAGCGATGGCCAGAAGTCGAAGGGCGCGACGCCGCCGGCGTTTCCGAGAAGCTTGGCCCGATGCGATAGCCGAGCTTATCTCGGGCGTGCGCGCAGGCTTGTCCCTTTCCGAGGCCTGTTCGTCGTTGGCAGACCGCGGCCCCCGAGAACTGCGCCCCGGCTTCAGAGAATTCCGGTCATCTCAACGGGCCACCGGCAGCTTCGGGATCGCCCTCTCGACTGCCAAGTCTCATCTCGCAGACCCGATCGCCGATCGCGTATTGGCCGCGCTGATGGTCGCCCACCGCGTCGGAGGCAGCGATTTGGTGCGCGTTTTGAGCACCACCGCCAACTTCGTCCGCGACGACCTCCGTGTCAGAAAAGAGATCGAGGCGAGATGGTCGTGGACGGTTACGGCGGCGAGGGTCGCTGCGGCGTCCCCCTGGCTAGTGATGCTGTTGATGTCCACAAGACCCGAAGCCGCCGCGGCCTATAACTCTTCAGGTGGCTTAACCGTCCTCCTCGCCGGTGCGGTAGCGACCGCAGTCGGGTACAGGCTCATGTTGCGAGCGGCGCGTCTGCCGGACGAACGAAGGCTCAACCCGTGAGACTCCTCGTGGCTCTTCTGGGCGCCGTGGGTCCGACCCTGTTGTTCTCTGGCCTTCCATTCGTCCGGCGAGCTTCTCTCATCAAACGAACCCTTCCCTATCTTCATGGCTTGAAGAAACGGGAGTCATTTCACTGGTCGTCTCTGGTCCAAGGCGAGTTTACCGGTCATCTAGGCCTCCGATTCGCCCGATCGGTCGACGCGGGTCGACTACAGGAGCGGCTGTTAGCGGCAGGCCAAGGTGGAGAGATCGCGGCGTTTCGTTTAAGTCAACTGAGCTGGGCGGTGGGCGCCGTTCTTGTTACATGGTTCGCCATGGCAGCGGCAGCCGGCTTGAACCTCGGTCTGCACTGGATCTCGGTGTCGCTGATCACCCCAATCGCCTTTTTCGGCGGGTTCCTTGCGCGGGACTGGTGGCTTGGCAAGGAAACCGAACGAAGGCGAGCTTCTCTTCAGGATGAACTTCCGACCGCGATCGATCTATTGATCCTCTCTCTGATGGCCGGAGAGTCCATTCCGGCGAGCCTCGACCGTGTCGCCCAAACCATGCGATCCGGTATAGGAGACGAGTTCGCGATCGTCACCGCCGAGGTCCGGTCGGGCATTTCCATCGCGGAGGCTCTGGAGGGGCTGAAATTGAGGCTCCCCCTATCCGGAGTGACGCGTCTCGTCGATGCCCTTACGACCTCGCTCGAGAGGGGATCACCCCTGGCCGACGTACTTCTCGCTCAGGCCGACGACGGTCGGGAGGCGCGACGCCGGACCCTGTTGGAGCTCGGGGGAAAACGAGAGGTTGTCATGCTCCTGCCCGTCGTTTTCCTCATCATGCCCGTAGTTGTTCTGGTCGCGTTGTTACCGGGTCTCGTGTCGCTGGATCTACTCGTTCCCTAGAGAAAGGAGCGTCATGAAAATGTTCCCTCCGAAAAATCTCAGAAGTACGGAATCGGGCGACGTCCCGGGTTGGGTCCTAATCGTTCTTATGACGTCGGCTCTCGTGGTTGCCGTTTGGGGAGTGGCCCGCGGACGACTCATTCAATTAGTGCAGTCCGCGCTGGAC
>JALZEK010000145.1 GCA_030862065.1 Actinomycetota bacterium
CATTACGGCGCTGTGAACTATCTCCACGGTGCGCAGGTTATCCCGCCGAGTCCGTCACCAGTTGCCTCAACCGATCGAACAGATTCGGGTTCGCGGCGATCACCCCGGTGTCGTCGCCGTACGGGGGGGCGAGATCCCGTACCACTCCTCCGGCCTCCTTCACGAGCAACTCCCCCGCCGCTCGGTCCCATTTCTTCATGGGTGCCTCGAAGAACCCGTCGAGTCGTCCGCATGCCAACCACGAGAGATCCAGGGCGGCCGATCCTGCCCGCCGGATATCCCGGACCAGCGGGAGCATGACGGGCAGTCTTCGGGCTTGAGCTTTTCGGGCCTTCGCCTCATACGCGAAGCCGGTGCCGATCAGGGCCCTCGAAAGGTCCGCGGTCTCGGAGACACTTACGCGGCGATGATTTAAACGGCAACCTCCGCCTCTTGCGGCAGAGAAGGTTTCTTGTTGATTCGGATCGTGAACCACCGCCACCGCGGTCCCCTCGGCGTCGACCGACGCGATGCTCACCGCCCAGAGAGGGATCCCGAACAGGTAGTTAACCGTCCCATCGAGAGGATCGACTATCCAGCTGACTCCAGACTTCGAGGGTCTGTCGTCGCCCTCCTCGGCGAGAATGCCGTCGTTAGGGCGAGAGGTCTGAAGTTTGTCGACGATGAGAGACTCTGATTCACGATCGGCATCGCTCACGACGTCGGTCGGCGACGCCTTCGTGGAGATTCCGCCAACTTCTTCGCCGAAGCGCCCAAGAAGTAACTTTCCGGCATCCTCTGCGAGTTCGATTGTGAGGTCGAGCAACGGCTCAAGGTTCATCACAACTCGCAATCACACATTCACTTACCTCCACGAAATGATCCATTCGTCCTATCCTTAACCACATGGGCGTTCTGCCTGAGTCGATAGAGAAGTTGTTGAATGCGGCGCTAGTAAGCGAGTTGACCGTCGTCGACGAATCCGGACGTCCGGTTACTTATCCTCTGATTCCCCTCTACGACGGGGAACACATATATATGACCTCGAGCGTGCTCTTCTCGAAAAAGCTCGAACACATCAAGTCCAATCCCAAAGTCTCAATGACGATCACCGATCCCGTTGCAACTGAGGTCGATCCCTTTCACAGAGCGACCATCCAGGGAGACGCGCTGGTGATCGAGGAAGATCTTCATTCGGGGTGGGAGCGGGTACTTCCGCTGTGGACGAAAAAGGAACCTCTCATCGCCGACCTCGTCAAAAAGCGTTTCGCGATGCCCCTGTTCTGGGAACGAGCTCTGATCGAGATAGTCCCGCGCCGGGCACTCCTATGGCGGGGGGGTCGAACCGACCGGGTGCCTGAGCTCTTTGATTTGAAGACGGCGGCGTGATGGCACGCTCCACCGTCACCCGCGAGACCCTCTTCGACGATCTCGTCGAATACGGCCACGCAGTTCTTGCGTACATCGATCCGAATGGGTATCCGGTTAGCGTGGCGACCGAGTTCATCCTCCGAGCCGACGAGGGCATCATCAGACTCAACCGCCCATCGGTGGACTCCGAACCGCCGATTGGCCGTGAGGTCAACGTAATGTTCAGTCACGTCCGGCCTCAGCCCGGGATCGGTTACGACGAAAGGCGTTACGTGAGTGTTTGGGGAACCGTGACGGACGCCGACGAGTACCTGGATGTCGTGCCCGATCGATTGCACGGATGGGACGAAGAACGTCTGTCGTTCTTTGAGTTGTGCGAGCGAAGCGTTCCGGTGGCTCATCGCTACATGCGGAAATTGAGCGAGGAGCGTGGACGGGAGGTAAGACCCTCGCTCTCGCTGGGATGGCTGATCTTTTTGGCCACCAGAGTCCCGTTCCTGACCGCGACCTTCGTCCCCGTTCTCCTGGGAGCCCTTGTCGCTCGAGCAGATGGATTTTCATCGTGGTGGCTGGTTGCTCTGGCACTCGTCGGCGCCTGCGCCGTGCACTTGGGACTCAACGTGGCAAACGACGTCTTCGATGCGACAAGCGGAGCCGATTACGCCAACGTGACTCCGACCATGTTCAGCGGTGGTTCACGAATGATTCAGTACGGGCTGGTGAGCTTGAGAACGATGAAGATCGTCAGCACCTGCCTTTACGGAGTGGGAATCGCGATCGGTATCTATCTCACCGCCACAAGAGGTATCGAACTTCTGTGGATCGGGATCGCCGGAATCTTCCTCTCGGTCTTCTATACCGCTCCTCCCCTCCGACTGGTGCACCGAGGCCTTGGCGAGATATGCGTCGCTCTCGGGTTCGGACCAATCATGGTTCTCGGCACGTATTTCACGGTCGCGCAGAGGTTTTCGTTCGAAGCGATTTACGCGTCCCTGCCTGTGGCGATTCTGATCATGCTCGTTCTCTACGTAAACCAGATCCCGGATGCCCCGGCCGACGCGAAGGCGGGCAAACGCACGATAGTCGTTCGGCTGCCACAGAAAGCGATCATCGCCGGCTACGAGATCGCCGTCGGACTCGCGTTCCTGCTCATCCTCGTTGGAGGTGTGGCCGGAATCCTTCCGATCTATTGCCTGGCTGCCCTCGCCACGATTCCCCTAGCGGCGAAGGTCGACTCGGGATTGAAGGCTCACTACAACAGCCCTTACGAGCTGATGGCAACGATGGGGCGCAACGTTCAGCTGCACCTCTTTACGGGGCTGTTGCTAATTGCCGGTTACGTAGCCGAGCTGACGTTCTAGGAGGCGGCCTCCTCTGGGACCGCGGCGGCGAGACTCTGTCTGGCCACCTTCTGGGAAAGGAAACACTCACTGATCCCAAGCCTCTCAATGGCTTCCTCGATCATTGCTCTGGCTTTGTCGTAGTAGTCCGGTCCTCTGCGGATGAGCATTCGTCCGTAGAAGTGGAGGACGTCTGCCCTACCCTCCAGGGAGTTCAGTTGTTCACATACATCGAGGGCGTCCTCGAAGTGGCTGGCCGCCACCTCCCAGTCTCCCCGGCCGGCCGCCGCCATCCCGGCGACCATTGCCAGGGGACGCCCGTCGTAGCGAATCGGACCCAGCTCGAGCCCCTCCTGCGCAATCGGATACAGCGCGCCGACCTCCGAATGCAGATCCAGTAGCTCCATGCCTTCGATCGCGCAGAAGAGGACGGACCAGGCCCCGGTCGTGTTGGGCTTTCCCTGAACCGGCATGAGCGGCCGAAGCTCCTTGAGAAGTGTCAGCGCTTTATCCCGCTTGCCTGCGTAGACGCACGACGTGAAGTACCACGCCTTCGCCCACCCGGCCATGTGACCCGACGGTTCCTTTTCCACTCCGAGTTCCAGGTACCGCTCCGCCTCGGGCCAGTCCCCTCGCTGTAACGGGGCTCGTGCCAGGAAGGAATAGGAGTGCCCCGCCCAGGGAAGTCCGGCGTTCTCGTTGAGGACGAGATCCTCCTCGGCGAACTTATGCCACTCGTCGAGCGACATCCCCTCCCAACTTCGGACGAAGTTCCGGCATCGGTGCAGAACCAGTAGGGCGGGAGGATGTCCAAGTTTGGCCGCCATCGGCTCCAATTCCTCGGCCAGAGAATCAACCAGATCCAGGTTGCCGTACTCCACCGCAGCGAACATCGTGATCGCAATCGCCGTGGCAACCGCATAAAGATCACCGGCCTGGCGCAACAACTCGGAGGCCTTTAGCCCCGCGTCCATCGCAGCCTTGTTCTCGAAGAACAGGTAGTGGTGCACGCACCTTGCCAGCAGATACTCCCCCATCACCCGCGGTTCGCCCGTCTCTCTCGCGATGGATTCGGTATCCGCGAGCATCGCCTCGGCGGAGTCGTAGTCACCCGCGCCGCTGACGATGACGCTGGAAAGCGCCAACAACCTTGCCCGGTTGCGATCTCGTTGCTCCGTGAGCACGCTCAGGCCGTGGGCGGCCATCTCAAAGGCCTCGTCCCAACGGCCGGCCCACGACAGCTGCAGAACTATCTCGGGGGTGATCTCCGCAACGGCTTCGAGATTGCCATGTGACTCATAAAGCTTCAGCGCTTCTCTCCACGTCTGCACCCCTTCGTCGAGGAGGCCCAGACTCCTCTGGGCGAGCCCCAGCTTGAAGAGGACGTCGGCGCGAGTCTCTTCCTGATCGCAAAGCGAAACTGCCTCTTCGTAATAGCGAAGCGCCTCCGTGAATGCTGCCGCCTCCATTGCGCGGTCGCCGACCCGCGTCATGTAGGAAATCGTTTTTGCCGAATCGGCGGCGCTTCCCGCCTGGTAGTAGTGATGCGCTATCTCCATACAGCGCTCGGGCTTTGAATCCCCGTACTTCTCCTCTAGGGCATCGGCAACTTTTAGGTGCAGCCTTTGGCGCCGGGGAAGTGACACGCCGGCGAGCAAAGTCTGTCGAATCAGCTCGTGTCCGAAACTGAATTGCACGTCGGGCCCGCTTGATTGTGATGTAACGATGCGAGCGCTCTCGGCCTCATCCATCGCATCGAGGAGGGCATCCGCTTCCGCCTCCGCGGCCGCCTGTAGAACGGAGAAATCGAAGTTCTTCCCCGCGACCGCTCCAACCGTGAGTGCCTTACGAGCGACGGGACTCAATCTCTCGAGCCGTCGCCCGATCACGAGCCGGACGCTTTCGGGAACGACCAGTTCCTCGATCGGAAGATCTGATCTCCACGCTCCGTCCTCGTCGAACAGACGACCTTCCTCTAACAGGTGTTGAAAGACCTCCTCAACGAAGAAAGCGTTCCCATCGGTCTCGTGATAAATGGCACCGACCAAAGAGGGGGGAGGGGGACTTCCTCCAAGTCGCTCCAACATCGTTTCGACGCCGCGCAGGTCGAGTCGTGGAAGGCCCATACGCTTGCCGAGGCGCTGTCTGACGAGGCTGTCGATCGCCCGGGCCAGCGGCCTGGAGGCATCGAGCTCGACATCACGGTAGGTGCCCAGGACGAGCACTGGGACATCGCTCAATCTCTCCGCCACGTGTTCTAGCAGGAGGAGACTGGCTTCGTCGGCCCAGTGGAGGTCGTCGAGAAGCACAACCAGGGGACGAGTTGACGACGCCCTTACCACGAATTCATAGATGCTGTTGAACAAATAGCGGCGTTCCTGTTGCGGCGGAAGCTCGAGCGGAGGAGGAATGTCGTCGAACAAGCTGCGGAGTTGTGGCATGACCTTGGCGATCTCACCGGCCGCGTCTCCCAGCGCAAGTCGGAACGTATTTCTGTCGACATCCCGCGCCGCGTTCTCAAGTAATTCGATGAACGGCAAGAACGGTGACGGGGAATCCATCTCGTAACACCGGCCCATCAACGTCCGGAACTTGCGCTGCCGCGCATCGGCCAGGATCTCTTCAGCAAATCGTGTTTTCCCGACGCCCGGTTCACCGCCGATAAGGATGAGGCCGCCACCTCGTTCTTTTAACGAGTCGAGCAGATTCGAGAGTTGAGCTCTTTCGGTCTCACGCCCGACGAACGGCGTGCGTCCAAGTTGGAACCCATCGTCCACCTCGGCTCGCCAAACGATCTCGTGAATCCTGAACCGATCCGCGAATCCTTTGAGGCTGAAGAGGCCCTTTTCCTGAATGTCAACATCGGGGATGCTCCCGACGAGGGCTTTGACCACATCCGATATCAGGATCTCTCCCCCCTCCGCCTTCGCCGATATGCGAGCCGCGGCACTGACGGCCGAGCCGAAAAGATCGTTTCTTTCTCGGATGACTTCGCCCGCGTTCAATCCCATGCGAACCGGAAGGAAACCGTCGGGCTCAGCGCGGCGAGCTTCGTGCAGCGCGCGCTGGATCGCAACGGCGCAGTGGACTCCCTTCCGGGCGGACGAGAACGCGACCATGAATCCATCCCCAAGGGTCTTGATCTCGCGGCCCCCGAATTTCTCGAATTCGTCGCGCATGAGAGCTTCCTGACGACGCAGGACCTCGCGCGCTCCTTCGTCTCCAGACATAGCGCCGAGAGTCGTCGAGCCCACCACGTCGGTGAACAGGATCGTGAGGGTGCCTTCGGGGAGACCGCGAAGGGCGTCCTGGGATAGGCCCTCCTCGACCCCGGTCTGAGTTAGACCCGAGAACTCATCGAGAGTGCTCTCGGGCGCATTTTCAGTTTCCACCTACCGCCTCTGACCGATCTGCTTGCATACGAACTTTAAGCGATCCGCGGTCTCGCTCCGGACCTTCAATTCGAACGGGGACCGCTTAGTGAATGGTCTCCTCGACCAGTTCCCACGCCTTTCGGGCCGCGATCAACACGGGATCCCACACCGGGGCAAAAGGTGGCGCGTACGACAAGTCCACGTTCAGCATTTCGTCGACGGTCATTTCATTCCACAAAGCGGTGGCAAGTACGTCGATGCGCTTGGCGGCACCCTCTTCCCCGACTATCTGCGCGCCGAGTAAGCGACCCGATCTTTTTTCCACGATCATCTTCGTCTTGATGGGGCGCTTGCCGGGGTAGTAACCGGCTCGCGTCTTCGAATCAACAATCGTGGTTACGTACTCGAAACCCGCTTCTTCGGCGTGAGATTCCTTCAGTCCCGTTCGGGCCACCTCGAGTTCCGAAATCTTGGAGGCCGCCGTTCCGACGATGCCGGGAAACGTTGCGTAGCCGCCTCCCAGGTTTATCCCCGCTACACGCCCTTCCTTGTTGGCGTGCGTTCCCAGGGCCCTCGAGGTTGGCTTTCGCGCCACCCGATGAAACTTTTCGGCGCAGTCGCCGGCAGACCAGACTCCGTCCACCCCCGTTCTCATTTGCTGATCGACCGCAACTGCGCCTGATGGACCAATTGGGATGCCGGCCGCTTTGGCGAGGTCGGTGTTGGGCTCAACGCCCAACCCAAGGACCACGATGTCGGCGGGAATAGTTCGCTCGCTCGTAACCACAGCTTCGACCCGTCCGTTTGACGACTCGAATGCCTTCGCGGGCTCGCTCGTGTACACGTCGATGTTCATGGATCTCATCGCATCTGCCACCCAGTCGCCCATGTCCGGGTCGAGGGTCGACATCGGTTGTGCGGCCATTTCGACGACGGACACGTGTAGACCTCGCATGCAAAACGCCTCGGCCATCTCGAGACCGATGTAACCACCGCCCACGATCACCGCGCGTTGGGGTTGTTGCTCCTCCAACTCGCGATAGATCGCGGCACCGTGATCGAGGATTTGCACACCGAAAATCCCCTTCGACTCTGCCCCTTGCAGCGCGGGTCGGATCGGCTTGGATCCGGTTGAGTAGACGAGTTGGTCGAAAGCCTCCTTGCTTTCGGTTCCCTCGTCCAGGTCGCGAACTGTTACCTTGCGTTCTTCGAGGTCGATGTCCACGACCTCATGCCGGACGCGAGCATCGATCGAATAGCTCTCTCGGAACCTCTCGGGAGTTCTCGCAATCAAGCGTTCGAGATCTTTGACCAGGCCCCCCACGAAATACGGGATCCCACACGCGGAGTACGACGTGTAGTTCCCTTTTTCGAACGCGACGATGGAAAGATCTTCAGGATCTCGCCTCCGACGCGCCTGGGAAGCCGCGCTCATCCCGGCCGCGTCGGCTCCCACTACAACCAGGCGCTCCATGAGTGGAGGCTACTCCCGTCATTCCTAGCAGTTGATCCGTCGCTCGGTTCGGCGGCCATCCCAGTCGGCCACGATCCCCATCCAGTCCCCCGGGGCCGGCGACTGGCCGACCGCGTTCGCCGTCCGGGAACCTAAACTTCCGCCAACACGTCCCAATAGGAAAAGCCTTTAGAGGGGAGCCCGCGTTGAACGCTCGAAGGACCGTAGGCCTGTTGGTTTCGTTGACCACCCTCGCGTCGGTGGGGTTCGGTTCGGCCGGAGCCGGATCCCCCAAAGACTTTGCTGAATCTTTGGATTCCGCGATCTCGCCGCGACTACTCGCCGCGGGACTTGCCGCCGGGGGCACTGTGGTGAGGAGGGACGGAGCCCTGACCGTCCTTAGGATCGACCTCCCACCACGACTAACGGAACGGCGCCCCGAACTCGTCAATCACGTCTGGCGAGTAACGATTCGTGGGGACTTCCCCCCGCGTGCGCTGCCCTACTCGATTCTTGCAGACGGGCGAGTGGTCGGACAGGGAATACCCAGCCCCAGCCAGAGAGCGGTTCGATCCGTTACTACCGATCCGGCCGTGTTAAGCGAGGCCGTGTCCGTGCGTTACGGGGACCAACCTGTTTCCGTAGGGCCTGCACGCGTCCCGGCCCTTCCTAGGTCTGCCCTAGCCCCCGCGGGAATACCAAACCCCCGCCGGGCTGGTCCGTATGAGGTCTCGAGCGATCTCTACGACCTCGGCGACAAGGCGTTCGAACCATCGAAGTTGAACCGCAAGGTCGAACTGGCCGGAAACGTCCACTACCCGACCGATCTCTCCGGCGGCCCCTATCCGATCGTGTTGTTCATGCACGGTAATCACACCACCTGCTACAGAGAGCGTCGAACACGCTATGAGTGGCCCTGCCGGGAGGGCTGGCTTCCTCTGCCGAACTACGCCGGCTACGACTACATCTCGGAGCGTCTCGCATCGCACGGTTATGTCGTCGTCTCCATCAGCGCCAACGGGGTGAACGTGCACGGAAACCGGGCCCGTTTCACTGGGATGCGCCAGCGGGGGGAGGTTGTCGACAAGCACCTCGACCTGTGGCGGGATTGGTCCACCACCGGAGGCGCTCCATTCGGCGACAGATTTGTCGGGAGCATCGACCTCACGCGCATCGGGACGATGGGGCACTCCCGGGGCGGAGAAGGGGTCGTGTGGCACAAGATCGTCGACGACAGTCGCCCGGACCCGTACGGAGTGGACGCGGTCTTGGCGCTGGCCCCGGTGGACTTCTCTCGGGTCGAGATCAACGAGGCGACTTTCGCGGTCCTGCTCCCCTACTGCGACGGCGACGTTTCGGATCTTCAGGGCGTCCATTTCTTCGATGACTCTAGGTACTCGGTGCCCGGCGATCCGACTCCCAAGCACTCGGTCACGATGTTCGATGCCAACCACAACTTCTTCAACACGGTTTGGACTCCCTCCCACGGCTACCCCGGTGGCTTCGACGATGGGAGGTACTCGGACTGCGCCGAAGAGACCCGGCTGTCTCCAAAACAACAGAGACGGGTCGGCCGAAGCTACATAATCGGTTTCTTTCGTCGCTACCTCGGAGACGAGACAGAGTTCGACCCGATGTGGACGGGAGCGGTCAGCGCTCCGTTCATCGAGCCCGCTTCCGCCCTCGTCAGTTATCTCGCGCCCGATACGCCAGAGCGGCGAATGGATATTGCTCGCTACACCAGACCACGAGATCTCTCCAAAACCCGCGTGGAGGGACGCATCGTGGCAAAAGGACTCTCGCTTTACTCCTGGTGCGCCAACGAAATCGACATTCCGTGCGTGCCGAGGTACGAGTGGGTCGACATCCACAGGCCGGGCCTGGGAGAGGGCGTGATCGGTTGGTCCAAGAAAAAGGGGCAGCTCAGATTCGGCATCCCCGGATCACACGCGGACGTCCGAGACTTCGATGCCTTTCAGTTCCGGGTTGTGCCCAACCCCGGATACGGGGCGAACGAAAGTTACAAGTTCCAGGACTTCTTGGTACGCGTGGTCGATCGCAACGGGAACTCGGCCGAGGTCGCGGCGTCCGATGTAGATAACGCTGCTCTGGCCTACCCCCTCGGGGGCCGACGACGCTCCAGCGGCCACATGATCCTCAACCAGTTGCGCTTCCCCCTCAGGCGCTTCCAGGGAGTGAATCTGAACAACGTGCGAGCAGTGATTCTGAGCTTCACGGCCAAGAGGCGGGGGGTCATAAACATCGCCGACGCCGCGTTCTCGGCCGGAGCGGACTGAGACGCGCGACCGCGAGATCCAGCGAGCTCTTTGATGCTCAGGACTTGACGAGGCGCTCCACCGCGGCCGTTGCCTCGCGGACCATATCTTTGTCGCCCTCGCTCTGTTCGGCGACGCAGTGCCGGATGTGATCTTCGAGCAACCCAACCGCGACCTTCTTTAAAGCATTGGAAGCGGCGGTGATCTGAGTGAGGATGTCGATGCAGTACTGATCGTCTTCGACCATGCGCTGCAAACCGCGGATTTGACCCTCCACCCGCCTGAGGCGGGCGAGCACGTCGTCCTTGCTGTCGTAGTAACCCCTCACCTCTATGCTCCTCCGTTCGGCCGCCGTTCTCCGCCCCTACCCTAGGGGGGTATAGTACATGAAAATCGGAGATCCAGGGAGGTCACCCGAATGACGGTTGCCGGGCATGAGGTGGGACAACACCACTCAGCCGACCATGCCGGCCACGAACACCACGGTTCGCATGGATCGCACGACGGGGCCGATCATCACGCCCACCACGCCACGATGTTCCGGGACCGCTTTTGGATCACGCTGGCGCTGACCGTCCCGGTCGTGCTGTTCAGCGGCATGGTCCAGGATCTGCTCGGCTATACCGCTCCTCAGTTCTGGGGAAGCGATCTCATCCCGCCTCTGCTGGGGAGCGTCATCTTCATATACGGGGGGTGGCCGTTCATCACCGGGGCCATCGCCGAGGCGCGCGCTCGGACGCCTGGAATGATGCTGTTGATCGGACTCGCCATAACCGTTGCCTTTGGCGCCAGCATCGCGACGGAATTCGGCGCATTCGAACTCGACTTCTGGTGGGAACTAGCAGCCCTGATCGCGATCATGCTCCTCGGCCACTGGCAGGAGATGAAAGCGATCGGTCAGGCAAGCGACGCCCTGGGGGCGCTGGCACAGCTTCTACCCGACGATGCCGAAAGGGTTACGGAATCCGGCACCGAAACGGTTGCGGTGTCCGAGCTCTCCGAGGGAGACGTCGTCCTCATTAGGCCGGGAGCGCGCGTCCCGGCCGATGGAGTCGTTATCGAGGGAGCGGGCGACGTCGATGAGTCGATGCTCACCGGTGAATCAAAGCCCGTTCCCAAAGCAGACGGAGACCGAGTCATTGCAGGCACCGTCGTGAACGAGTCGGCGCTCCGCGTACGGATCGATGCCGTCGGCGAGAACACCGCGCTCGCCGGCATCCGCCGGCTGGTGGAGCAGGCTCAGTCGTCCCGCTCACGGGCCCAGGCGCTTGCCGACCGCGCGGCCGCCTTTCTCTTCTACGTCGCGACGGCGGCAGGCCTCGTCACTTATGTCGTGTGGACGGTGGTGGGCGAATCGCGAAGCGCGGTCGAGCGCACAGTGACCGTCCTCGTCATCGCCTGCCCTCATGCACTCGGACTCGCCATCCCTCTCGTCATATCGATATCGACCGCTCTGTCGGCCCGCAGCGGCATCCTGGTTAAGGACCGGCTGGCGCTCGAACGGATGCGCGACGTCGACGTGGTGTTATTCGACAAGACGGGAACGCTGACCGCGGCGGAGCATGTAGTGACCGGAACGGTGTCCGTGAATGGAGACGAAAGCGAGGTCCTCCGCCTGGCCGGCGCGGTCGAGTCCGACAGCGAGCATCCCCTCGCCCGGGCCATAGTGTCCGCCGCCCGGGAGAAGGGCGATGTCCCCCGGGCGACCGACTTCCGGTCGATGACAGGGCGCGGCGTCGAGGCGTCTATCGACGGCCGCCGTCTCTCGCTCGGAGGTCCGAAGCTGCTGCGGGAGCGCGAGGCGGAGGTTCCAGAGTCGTTGACCGACGAGGTTGAGGCGTGGCAATCGCGGGGGGCGGCCGTTCTATTCCTCGTCGATCAAAAGTCTGTGCTGGGCGCGCTAGCGCTCGAAGACCGGGTGCGAGCGGAATCGCACGAGGCCGTAACCGGCCTTCACGACCTCGGCATCGAGGTCGCCATGATCACGGGCGATGCAAAGCAGGTGGCAGCCGCGGTGGCCAAAGAACTCGGGATCGATGAGTTCTTCGCCGAGGTTTTGCCCGAAGACAAGGACGCGGCAGTCGCCGATCTGCAAAAACGCGGGCAGACGGTTGCCATGGTGGGCGACGGAGTAAACGATGCCCCCGCCCTGGCGCGCGCCGACGTGGGCATCGCCATCGGAGCGGGCACTGACGTCGCGATCGAGTCGGCAGGTGTGATCCTTGCGTCCGACGATCCGCGCGCGGTTCTGGGCGTCGTCAAGTTGTCGAAGGCCTCTTATCGAAAGATGGTCCAAAACCTGGTGTGGGCGACGGGCTACAACGCCTTTGCCATCCCTCTTGCGGCCGGAGTCATGGCCTGGGCCGGAATAACGCTGGTCCCCGCCGTGGGGGCGATCCTGATGTCGCTGTCGACGATCGTCGTCGCCGCCAACGCCCAACTACTGCGTCGGCTAAATCTGAGCTGGGGGTAGCGCAGCAGGCCTGCTGCCTCACACGCCGTCGGACAACTCGGACGGCGCGATCGGCCCAACCGATGTCGCCTACTCGACGTTTCGCAGCCTGCGTTTCAGATCGTCCAGCTCTTGTTCGAGCCGAGCGATGTGCCGCTCGGTCGATCGCAGGTTGTTCTCGGCCTGCCTTAACGCACCTTCGGCGCGAGCGACCGCCCTCTGCGCCTCGAATCGCTCGTCGATCCTCCTGGTGAGCTGCTCATTGACTTCTTTCAGTTCGCGACGGAGGCGTTCTTCGGTGTTCGACTGGGGGGCCGGGAGCGAAGTGGAGATGGCCCGCTCGAAGCCGGAACTCGATAGTGGGCGCGACAGCGTACCGTTTACCAAACGTTCAAGGTCATCCCCCGAGGTCGCTCCTGCCAGCGTCTGTACAACGTGGTTCATAGTCTCCACCGACGCGTTATGTCCCGCTTGCTCCAGAATCTGTTGGGCGTGTTCGGCGAGGTCCGCGATAAGTGATCGGCGAGCTTCCATCGCCTCGCGAAGTTCGGAGGCGGATTGCCCCTCCGCGATCCTGCCCACGGTAGCGGCGAGCTCGGCAACGACTGCCGCGTCCTCCCGAGCAAGTCGATTTAGCGCCCATGCCGCGAGAGTGGGACGTTTAAGCGAGCGAACGCGGTCGGCGTGATCTTTGTCTCCCTTCACTCTAAGATCGCCGGCCAATTCGTTGCGGCGCTTCGTGAAATCGCTCAGCGGCACCGAATAGAGATCTTTGATCGCGTCATCGATCCAGGCCACCATTAAAGTCTGCTGGACTCGCTAACGGATGGTTTCGGGCGAGGGAGCGAGGCGCTCTATGGCCCGCCACACATCCTGGAATTCCGGTCCCAGCCGCCCGATCTCGCCGAGGTTCGCGCGGCTGATGCGCTCGAGCTTCGCTGCGCCGGACTTAGTCAGAGCCAGCCGGACGACACGTTGGTCATCTGGATCCGTGCGGCGGTCGACAAGGCCTGCGGCCTCGGCCCGGTCGACCAGCTCGACTGCGCTGTGATGCCTTATCAGGAGGCATCGCGCGACGTGGCCGATCGTGGGCTCGCCCGGAGCGGTGTAACCGCGAATCGCTAGCAGCAGCTGGTGCTGCGTGGGCGTGAGATCGACCTTGGCTGCCTGATTCTTGCTGTAGGCAAGGAACTTGCGAATCGCCGTGCGGAACTCGAGCAACCGGCGGTAGTCGTCGTCTGAGAGTTTCCTGGGTCGACTGGGCATGGACGACCTTCTCGACGTGGGTGCCAGACGATCAGCAGCATAAGACACTGCCATCTTCCCTAGTCAGACGTGTCGGAAGCACTCCCGCTGGGTAGTTTTCTATCGGAGGGCGATATATAATCAGGGACGATGAGGTCGGAGTCGAGGACCGGTCGAGAGTGACCAAAGACGAACTCATCTCGGCCCTCAGGAATCATTGAGGTTTAGAGAGGGCGCCGCCTAGAGGGGGTCGGTCGGTCTTGAGTTCATCTCGGACTAGATCATCTTTGTGGACCAAGGTCTGGCATTGCAGGAAGCAGCAGCATGTCGTGTTACGTCGGGCCAAGAGGAGGAGGTGCGCGATGGCAGAGGATCGAACTCCTAAACCAGTGGCACGGACAGAGCCGGAGCCGGAGCCGAGCCCTAGCAGTCCACGGCGCCGCACCAAGGAAGAGTCCGGGGATCGGGACAAACAATCTTCTCAAGACCACCGTAAGCGACCCCGTCCTCTTCAGGACGAGGTCGGCGGTTCACGAGCTGCGACCGAGACGGAAGAGGAGAAAATCCACCCGCCGTTGCTCCCCTAGCACGCCGGCTAGCTAGCGCGACATTCTTTGAGGTATTTGTCCCAGTCCCATTCATCCAAAAACGCGCGTGCGGCCGCTTTGCCGTTGTCGAAGAGGCGAGTCTGGGTCTGCTCGTCGATATCGAAGTCGGTGGCTCTCACGCCGGTCGTGTCGACGAAGGTCGTACGTCTCAGCGTGCAGGGATCCTCGATGTGAATCTGGTCGTGAAAGCTCGTCATCGTGGCGATCATGGCAAGGGCGAGGTCGAGCGGTCCCTCGATGTCCCGACGGCGAGGCTCGCCAGTCGGACGAGCCGAGAGCTTGATGCCGAACGTGGGCCAGCGCGGGCGCTGTCCGTCGGTGCGATCAAACACCTCAATAGGGAAATTTGACAGCATGCCCCCGTCGACCATGTAAGAGGTCACCTCGTTGCCGTTGTCGACTCGGCCTTTGAACTTGACCGGTTCGTAGAAGAACGGGATCGACATAGAACAACGCACCGCGTCGGCGACCAGTTGCTCATCACAGTCCTCGATGCCGTAGCGGGGGTAATCCCACGGCAGACGCACGAGGCGCCCGCTCGTGACGTCCGATGCCATCACTACCAACTTGTAGTTCTTCTCGGGGGGAAGGGAACTGTTGGGGTCGTCGATGCGCAAGCTGCCCCAGGTCCGGGCTCCGATGTCAGCCAGGAGACCGTCGAGCCACGTCCGCAGGTACTCTCCTTCGTAGATCCCTTTTTCGAATAGGAGTGACGCTCCCCTGCCGACGAGCGGGAGGTGGTCGAGGAAGTCTTTGTCCTGGAACTTGCCGTAGTCGATTTCGCGCATGACGGTCTGCAGTTCGTCACTCGTGATCCCGGCCGCTATAAGGGCACCGACTATTGCCCCCGCTGAGGTCCCGGCTATTCGATGGGTCTCGTATCCGCGCTCGACGAGAACCGAATACGCGCCTGCAAGGCCGATACCCTTGACGCCACCGCCTTCCAGGACGAGATCACAGTCGTGTCCGTTGTCCGCCATCCCCACTCCTCCTAGCGCCAATTTTGAGCAAGCCGTGGTCGAACGTCAATCGAGCCGATGCGCAGGATCGGCCTACCACTGAGGGGGCCCGGCCCCGTACGCTAGCTAGGGCTCGCCTGACTTGAGGGGCCGGGGCGCGGACCACGTTCTTCTACCCAGTGACGAATTTTCGTCATACGGCTCTCCTAGTGTCAGCGGGAGCAGAGACAAAGCCGACAAGTCCGATAGGGAGGTAGTGAGGTGTCCACAGAATCGAGCAGCGCCGACGCAGAAATGGGCGTGGAGAACCATGCCGGGGGCGGGCCAAGTGTGAAGGTCTATGTTGCGCGCTGATAAACGCGCTGACCCGAGAACGGATGGGGGCGGCGGCCCCGGCTAAGGGCCGCGTAAGCGCTTACCCCACAGACCGATTTAGTCGGGCGCGCCCAGATCACCGTTCACATCACTGAACGGCTTGCGAAGCCCAGTATTTCGCGCCGCAACCAGCTCAACACGCCGATCCGCCCGAGTTGAGGACGTTTTGTCCTACCATTTGTCCACGCCCTGCCCTCGTAGCTCAGGGGATAGAGCACAGGTTTCCTAAACCTGGTGTCGCAGGTTCGAATCCTGCCGGGGGCACGTACAAAAGGGGTGCGCGGTTGTGAAGTCTCGGTACCTCTGTCTCACATTGGCCTCGGCACCTCTGTCCCACTCTGCGGCCCGGCCTCGGCTCCTGGGCGACAGTGGCCTCGGTACCTGTGTCTCACTGAATCCACGTCGATAGGTCGTTCCCGCGTCATCACTTGTGCTCAACCGAGCCGAGGAGGACGCCGTGCCACTGGTGGATCTGTCGATGGTTGAGCAGCGCTACGACGCCGTGAGGGAGGTGCTCGAGGGAGCGACGGTCAAGGACACCGCGATCCGCTACGGCGTCGACCGCCGGACCCTTCACCGGTGGCTGTTGCGCTACGCCAACGACGGGCTCGCGGCCCTGGCCGACAAGAGCTCCAAGCCCGATCGCTGCCCTCATCAGATGGCACCGGAGATCGAGGCAAAGATCGTCGAGCTGCGCCGGAGCCATCCCGGCTGGGGCCCGCGCACGATCCTGAACAAGCTTCGGCGCGAGCTCGAGCAGCCTCCTTCGCGCGCCGCGATCTATCGCTGCCTCGTGCGACACCGGTTGATCCAACCCAAGCCCCGTCGGCGCCGGCGCGACGACTACAAGCGCTGGGAGCGACCACGATCGATGGAGCTGTGGCAGATCGACGTCATGGGAAACGTCCGTCTCGCATCGGGCTTGCAACTGTCGGTCGTGACCGGCATCGATGATCACTCCCGCTATTGCGTCATCGCGAAGGTCGTCGCCCGCGCGACCGCCAGGCCGGTGTGCGACGCACTCCTGGAAGCCCTTCACACCTACGGCATCCCCGAGCAGATCCTGACCGACAACGGCAAGGTCTTCACCGGTCGCCTCGGCCGCAAGCCCGCCAACGTGCTGTTCGACCGCATCTGTTTGAACAACGGGATCCGTCACCTTCTGACCGCGCCCTATTCGCCGACGACCACGGGAAAGGTGGAGCGGTTCCACCGGACGCTGCGCAAGGACTTCTTCGCCGACAAGAGCTTCGGCACCATCGAAGAGATGCAGGCCGCTCTCGATGTCTGGGTCACCAACTACAACAACGAGCGTGAGCACCAATCCCTCGGCGACGTCCCACCCATCCGCCGCTTCGAGCTCGCCCGACCGGCATCGCTTGAGGTGATCGATGGCGACGTCGCGATTGAAGAGGAGCCGCCTCCTCCGAAGAAGATCGTGACCCGCCGCGTCGACTACCACGGGCGCATCAGCATCCTCAAGCACCGCTATCACGTCGGCCGTCACCTCACGGGCGAAGCCGTGACAATCGAGTCGGTCGACGGACTGCTTCACATCTCGCACAACGACTCGATCGTTGCGACCCACGCGCGTCGTCACCTGATCGATGACGATGACAAGATGGATCGGCGTCCCCGACACGCGCGGCGACCGGCGCAGCCGACCAAGGGCACAGAGGTCCTTCGCATCGTCGACCCGCACGGTTCGATCAGCTTCGCGGGAACCGCCTACCGCGTCGGCAACCGCTACCGGCGTCAGACCGTCGGCATCCGTCTCGTCGGCGACACGGTCCAGATCAGCCTTGACGGCGCTCTTCTTCGCACTCATCGTGCTCGGCACGACAGATCCAAGGAGTTCGGTGCTCTAGCTCAGCCCAACGGCAAGCCGAGAAGGGCGAGAATGTGAGACAAACCTACCGAAGCCAATTCGGGACACAGGTGGTGAGACTTCACAAAAGGGGTGCGCGGCCCCCATCAGGGTGCGTAAGCTCGGGAACCAAGGTCACCCTGATGGTCAGCTCGCGTTTTGTCGAGTCATACTT
>JALZEK010000077.1 GCA_030862065.1 Actinomycetota bacterium
CGAGCGGGCGGGCCGGGCGGAGGCAAGGGTGGAGATCCTGACCGAGGAACTCGAGCAGGTCCGATCGCGCCGCGACGATCCATCCATCCCGCCCAGCGAGCTCGAGCAGGAGAACAGGATCCTTCAACAGGAGTTGGTGCGCCTTCAATCCCAAGCGGAACAACTCGCCAGGAGATTGGCGGCCGCCGAAGAGTCTCCCGGCCCACAGGAGCAGGCCGGGGACGAGATTCCGCCCGAGGAAGAGGACCAGTATCTCGCTCTCACCGAGCGGTGGCGCGCCAGGCGCAAAAGAAAGAAAGAGGCCAGGCTCCGCTAAGCGTTTGCGATCGGATCAAGTCCAACCCTCAGATTGACTATCGATTCAGTTGTTTTTCTTCAGCCACAACGATAGGCCGATGCCACCGCGATCCTCTGTGACCGGGATCCCTTTGTGCTTCGTGAAGGCGTACACATCGCGCTGCTCGGCTTCGGCCGTAAGGAGGTCGAGCCAGCCCGCTCGTTGATCCTCCGTGTAGGTCTCGCTGCGCAGCCGGACGTAGCCCACGGGGCCGGGCGGCAGGCTCGGCGGCGGATCGCCGGATGTGTCGGAGACGACCAGAGTCGCTCCCGCTTCGTCGAGTGCTTCGGCAACTTCTTCGTTAAGCCAGGACTCGTTTCGGAACTCGAAGGCGAAGCGGAAGTCGGAGGGGAGAGCGTCGATTACCGCGCGCAGAGCGGCGTCGTCGCGCTCGCGGTGTGGCGGATAGTGCATGAGGACCACACTCAACCTTTCTCCGAGCGGCCTGAGTGACGAAAAGACCTCGTCCCACGCGGCCCGCTGGTTGTCGTTGGGCACCATCCTCATGGTGTGGGTGATGCGGCGGTGGGCCTTCGCCGCGAACCGAAAGCCATCGGGCGTCGCGTCCCACCACCCCTTCACAGCCTTGTCGCTCTGCACCCGGTAGAAGGTCGCGTTTATCTCACAGGCGTCGAGTCTGCGCGCGTAGTGGGACAGAAATCGAGACTGGGATACGTCGGGTGGATAAAAATCGGGTTTCCACTCCGGGTAGGCCCATCCGGATGTCCCGACGTACAGCGTCATGTCCGGATGACGCGAGCCTTGCGGGGCTTGGCGTCGAGTTGTTTGATCGGGCGTTGTATGGACTGACCGGGCCCTCGCGCCACCGGAAGGAACGGATCCTCCTTTTCGGCGATGCGATCGAAAATCGATTCGATGGTGAACATTTCGGGATGAGTTTCCTCGATCTCGGCCCAGTCGAGCGGAGTCGAGACGGTCGCGCCGGGTTCTGGCCTGACCGAGTAAGCCGAGGCGATGTTGGCCCCTTCTCGGTTCATGTTCACGTCCAAGAAGACCTTTCCAGTTCGCTTCGAGACCTCCCACTCGAGCGTCGTGGTCGAGCGATCGGCCTCGTGAACGAGATCGGAGATGGCTCCCACGAAGCCGCGCACCTCGTCGTAGGTGCTGGATCCGTCCAGCGGGATCATGATCTGCATCCCCGTGGCGCCAGATGTTTTGGGGTAGCTGGCGAGGTCGAGTCTGTCGAGAACCGTCTTGATGAGGAGCGCGACGTGCACGACCTCGTCCCAGCCCGCCGGTTCGAACGGGTCCAAGTCGAAGAACGCGTAGGAGGGCCGCGATTGCTCCCGGCCCTTCGCGTGCAGCGGATGGAACTCGATGCATCCCAGGTTCACGACCCACAACATCTCGGCGACGTCGTTGACCGTGAGGTAGTTGATCGTCTTCCCGTCCTCGGATCGAACAGGGATCGTGGGCATCCAGGAGGGCTTGTGGGACGGCGCGTTCTTCTCGTAGAAGAAGGGCCCCGTCACGCCGTTGGGCATCCTCTTCATGGTCAGCGGCCTGTCCTCCAAATGGGGGAGCATCACCGGCGAGATGTTGAAGTAGTAGTGGAGAAGGTCGCCCTTCGTGTACCCCTCGTCAGGCCAGAAGACCTTGTCGAGGTTGCTTAGCCTCAGCTCGCGCTCTCCCGCCCGCGCGTACCAGTGCTCGCCCTTTCGGGTCGCGGGGATCTCCACGGGGAACTCGACTGTTGTTGCGGGTGCCACAGAGGGTAAGTAAACCCGAGAACCAACCATCTGGTTTCAGGAGGTGAGGATCTATGGCGAAGATCGCGTTCATAGTCGACGAAATGTTCGAGGACTCCGAGTTCCGCTTCCCCTACGACCGGACAAAGGAGTCCGGCCACGACGCCGTAATCGTCGGCCTGAAGGCGGGTAAGGAGCTCGAGGGCAAGAAGGGCAAGGAGAAGATCACGACCGACGTCTCGATCGACGAAGTCTCACCCGATGAGTTCGACGGGTTGGTCATCCCGGGCGGGTACTCACCGGACAAGATTCGGTCGAACGAGAAGATGGTCGAGCTCGTCAAGTCGATCTTTCAGGCCCAGAAGCCGGTGGCGGCCATATGCCACGCCGGGTGGATGCTCGCCGAGGCCGACATCGCGCGGGGCAAGACGGTGACGTCGTGGCCGTCGATCAAGACGGATCTCATCAACGCCGGCGCCGAATGGGTCGATCAAGAGGTCGTCGAGGACGGCAACTTGATCACCTCGCGTAAGCCCGACGACCTGGAGGCCTTCTCCAAAACCTTCCTGTCTCAGTTAGAGCAGCGCGGCTGACAAGGGAAACCGGGAAGGGATCCGCCTCTCAGCCACCCATCACCGCGGGCGGTCGCACACCTGTATGTGTTACGAAAAACTGCGGTGACCGCGGTGACTGCGGTGCACATTGCACGCGGTGCACTTTGCACCAGTGTCACCGCTGCGACCACAAGCTTCCCCACACCTATATAGCCATGCGCTCCTCCTATGGGTCCAAGGGCGCAGCCGGCGTGTGGTGCTTGCAGCGGTTATCGATTGCCGGCGCAGCGACTGATTAGATGCTCGGAGTAGGCGGTCCCCATTCGGCACCCGCGCGCTTCTTTCGGCCTCAGATCGCGCCCGGCGAGATCCAGGGCCGAAAGTTTGACGGGGGGCTTCTTTTCGACTGAGGTTTCGGTATCCGAAACGTGGAGCGACAAGAACCGGAACAGGCTCGTGGCGCATCACCTATGTATGCGAGGTGCTTACCCGGCCGCGGGCTGACAACGACGTAACGAGGTTCCGAATGAAGATGGGCTATTGCCCGTTCGAGCAGAGGGCCGCCACGGCGTCCGCGAGATCGTCCAGTTCTCCACCCTTCTCGATGTAGGCATGCGCCCCTCGAGCCAGAGCTTCGCCGGACATCTGGGCCGCGTCGAACCCCGAAAGGACCAGGATCTTAGTCTTCGGAGTTGCGCTGCGTATCTCCGGGATGGCCTGCAGACCGTCCATGACCGGCATGGCGAGATCGAGAACGACGACGTCGGGTTTCTTTTCCTTAGCGATTCGCACGGCGGCGACCCCGTCACCCGCCTCGTCGACGACGGTGAATCGCCCGTCGGCTTCCAGAGTCATTCTGAGGAGTCGGCGGATTTCGACGGTGTCATCGGCGAGGAGGACGGTGATCACCAGGGTTTTCTTCCCGGCCCCGACTCGGTTCACTCAGACTGCGGTAAGACGACGGTCGCGGGTTCCAAGCGCACCAGGTCCCCGGGCCCGAGTCTGAGTTCGTCCACCCCTTCCTCGTCGTCATTGAGCAGCTCGGTGATGATGTGTCTTGCCGAGACGAGAGTCTTTTCAACCGCCTGTTGGGCGTGTTTGGCATCCCCCGCGTCCATCGCGTACTTGGCCACCGTCAGTCCCTGGACGATGTTGTCGTTGATCTCAAGGGCCTGGCGCTGGCGGAGCTGCTCCTCACGGAGCTTCAGGGACGCCGCCTCCGCGCGCTCGTGGGCGTCCTCGTTCAAACGCCACGCGAGCACCGATGCAGCGCTTGCCGCCAGAACGAAAGCTCCGTGGATCGAGGCCCATAGCCAGGGGTTTTCGACCGCGGAGTCATGGTTGAAGACCGCCGCGGGCTCGAGCGTTCCCAGCAGGCCGTGGTGGACGAGCACGTAGCCGATCGCCAAAAGGAAGGGGGTCCATTCCTGGTAGAGGGTGAGGATTCCGATGACCACGAAGAAGTGGAAATGCATCTCGATGACCCCGCCCGACAGGTGCACGATCATCGCCGAGGAAGTCAAAAGCCCAACCGCCGCTATCGCGGCCCGGAGAGAACGGCCCCCTCGGGCCACCGACGCCGTCAGCGCGAGGACCGCGATCCCCCCGCCCTCGGCGAGGCTGTGCCAGCCGGACAAGTCTGTCGCCAGTGCGTAGATCGCTATGCCGATGGCGTGTCCCCACAGCAACAGCAGGATCGCCTTGTGCCGGCGCTCCCAGATGTCGTCGGGCAGCGCACCTCCTCCGGGAAGGGCGCGTCGCGCACGGCCTAACAGGCCGAGGCCTGAGGTGGGGGACTCCATGAATTAATTCTGCACGAAGTCGAGGCGCACCTAAATAGCTCAAATGGGTCATTTATGCGCTCTGGAGGAGGTGACCCACTTGGACTAGTCCCCTAAAGAAAATGGCGCGCTCTAGCTGGCTGGCGGTCCTTTTTCGTCGGTTCGACGGGTCTCCGACTCGATCACAGTGGATCCCGTGGCGGGCTCGTCGACCTCATCGAGCAACGCCTCCGGCTCGGGCGTCGCCGCCCCCGGGGAGGGGGCAGGCGAGACCCTTTCCAGGCCGGTCACGCCTTCGTAGATGAAGGCCGCGAGCAGCGCTCCTATCACCGGCCCGGCTGCATAGACGATTAGATCGTTCCACGGGATGCTCTGGTCCTCCCCGAAGAACACCGTGGCGACGAACGGTCCGAGGCTTCGAGCGAAGTTCGCCGATCCCCCCGTGGCCTGGGCGGTCACGAGGATCCCGCCGCCGAGAGCGAGACCGATGATCAGCCCCGACCACCCCTTCGGGGCACGGGGGTCGACGGCCACGGCCATGATCGCGGTCATGAGAATGAAACCGATCACCGCCTCGGCAAGAAGCGCCTGGAAGAATTCGATGTTGTCGGCCACCACGGTCGCTCCGAACAGAATCGCGGTGGGGATATCCGCCGTGCCCGCCGGCTGGCCGGTGGCGGGATCGATCTGCTCCACGACCGAGATGATCTCGCCGGCCTGCTCTTTGTAGATGCCGTAGATGATCGCCGCTCCGAGAATCCCTCCCAGGCACTGGACCACCCAGTAGGGGATCACCTCGGTCCAGCGGAACCGCCGGACCGCGGCCAGCGCCAGGGTTACGGCCGGATTGAAGTGGGCTCCGGAAACGCCGCCCAGTGCGTACACGAGGACCCCGAGGATGATGGCGAACGCAAAGGCCACGGGTAAGAGGTCACCGAGCGAGTTGGCGAACAGTTGCTGGAAGACCACCCGCTCCTGGGGGGCTCCCTGCAGCGCGTTTCCGACGTTTAACGCTTCGAACCGGAGCGCGGGACCCATCAGGCTTACTGCCGCCGCCCCCGAGCCCACTGCCACCAGGAGAGTGGCCCCGATGAACTCGGCGAGCAGCCTCCTCACCAAGGATGCCTCTACCGGGCGGCGTTCCCTTTCGACCACCACCGCTTCCTCGGTCCCCGTGGCGCGGTCGTCCACCATGTCCCCTCCTTGGTCGGGTTGGTTGGCAAGCGATCTGTCGAGAGGGTAACGCGACAGGCGCGCCCTTACTCAGTGGTGGTTGTCTCGGTCTCCTCGCAACAGGGTTAGGGCGTGCTCCAGCAGGGGGGCGATCGCCTCCAGACCGTCCTTCGCCCCGGACGGGCTTCCGGGGAGGTTCACGATCAGAGTCCGCCTCCTTATCCCGGCGACCCCCCGGGAAAGAGCGGCCGTAGGAGTGCGCCGGCTCCCCGCGCTGCGCATCAGCTCGGCGATCCCGGGGGCCTCGCGTTCGATCACCGCCCGGGTGGCTTCGGGGGTGACGTCGCGGGGGCCGAATCCAGTGCCGCCGGTAGTCACCACGAGATCGAACCGGTCGCACAGCCTGAGCAGCGTCTGTTCGATCCGATCGGCCTCGTCTGCGACGAGCTCTCGCTCGACCTCGAAGCCTGAGTTCTTGAGGATCTGCTCCGCGGCCGGCCCCGACTCGTCGGTGGCTCGGCCGGCCGACACCCGGTCGCTGACGGTGACGACGGCCGCCCTAAAGGAGTCCGTCACGACAGGACGCCGCGCGACGCGCCGCCGTCCACGAGCAAGGTGACGCCGGTGAGATAAGAGGCCCGCTCCGACGCGACGAAGGCGACGACGTCTGAGATCTCCTCCGGCCGAGCGTAGCGACCGAGCGGAACCGACGACTCGTTGGCGCGCCTCACCTCGTCGGGCGATCTTCCCGTTGCCGCCGCGGCGGCCTCGTCGAGTATCCGGACACGGTCGGTTTCGGTGCGACCCGGTGCCACGCAGACCACTCGAACGCCGTGGGGGCCGAGTTCCCTCGACAGCGTCTTCGCGAGACCCACGACCGCCGGGCGCATCGTGTTCGAGAGCGCGAGGCCGTCGATGACTTCCTTTACGGACGAGGAAGTCATGAAGACCAAGCATCCGGATCGTCGTTCTTTCATCGACGGAATCACGCAGCGGGCGAGGAGCCACGCGGATCTGAGGCTGAGGTCAAAGGCGGCGGCGAAATCACCGTCTTCGAGAGAGTCGTGGGTTCCGAGCGGCGGGCCTCCCGCATTGGCCACCAGCACGTCCACGGGCCCCAGCTCCGATGCAATGCGTGCGGCCGCATCCCTGATAGCGTCCGGGTCGGTGACGTCGGCGGGGACCGCGGTGCATACCGATTTTTGTGCACGAGTGATCTCGTCCGCGGTTTCCGAAAGCCGTTTTTCGTCACGCGCCGAGATGGCAACCCGTGCTCCCTCGCTCGCCATGGAGAAGGCGACGGCGCGACCTATCCCCGTCGATCCGCCGAGCACCCAGGCGACCCGTCCTTCGAGGCCGAGATCCATCAGGTGATCCGGGGCGATCTCAGTGGGCGTCCCCCTCTGCTCCGACCCATTCGGAGCCGTCGGAGTAAATCTCTCGTTTCCAGATCGGGACCGTCGACTTGACCGTGTCGATGACGTAGCGGCACGCGTCCAGGGCATCGGCGCGATGCGGTGCGCAGCAGGCGACCACCACAGTTGGTTCGCCGACGTCACAAGCTCCCACACGGTGAATGACGACCGCCCGCCGAAGGTCCCACTTTGCGGCGGCCTCATCAAGGATGTCGTTGAGACGCTCAACCGCCAGCGTCGGATGCGCCTCGTACTCCAGCCGGACGACCGGCTTGTCCTTGTTGAGAGAGACCGACGCCGATCGTCTGACCGTTCCGACAAAGACTCCAATGCCTCCACACTCGGCCATCGCCACCGAGGAGATGACCGCGCCCACGTCGATGGGATCGGGCGTCACGTTACCGGTGAAGGCGTCGTTGCGTTCCATTCCGGCTCCTCTCCGACCCGTTTCAGAGTCTCCTACAGATTGCTACAAACCTGGCCCGCCCTCACGCACCGAGGGCGTCGACTATCGCGTCCGTTAGGTCCTCGGTCGTCGCCGGTTCGTCCCTCGGTTGAAGATCCGCCGTTCTGATCGCCCCCTCCGCCATCACCCGAGCCACGGCGTCCTCGATCGCGGTTCCCTCCTTTGACAGCCCCAGGTGCTCCAACATGGCCGCGGCGGAAAGGATCATCGCGATCGGGTTGGCGAGACCCCTTCCGGCGATGTCGGGAGCAGAGCCGTGCGTGGGTTCGAAGACCGCGTTGTCTTTGCCGAAGTTCATTCCCGGCGCGAGCCCGAGTCCGCCGATCAGTCCGGCGCAGAGGTCGGAGATGATGTCTCCGTAAAGGTTTGGAAGAACGATCACATCCAGTTCCTCCGGATGCCACGCCAGCCACATCGCGAGTTCGTCAACCTGCATCGCCTCGAACCCGACGTCCCTGTACGCGTCGGACGTGGTGGAACCGGTTCTCAGCCACACTCCATCAGAGAACTTCATGATGTTTGCCTTGTGGCCCAAGGTGACCTTTCGCCGTCGGTGCTTCTTGGCGTAGTCGAAGGCGTACTCCACGATGGCTCGGGTGGCGCTGATCGAGATGGGTTTGATCGAGACACCGGCATCCTTCGCGACCAGATAGTTGTGCATGTACCTGAGATAGCCCCTGAGTTTGTCGAGCTCTTTCGTTCCCTGTTCGAACTCGATCCCTTCGTAGAGGTCCTCCGTGTTCTCGCGAACAACGACGATGTCGACCTCCTCGAAGCGCGACGGAACACCGGGATACAGCCTGCAGGGGCGCACGCTGGCGTAGAGATCGAGTTCTTTTCGGAGGGTGACGTTCACCGACCGGAAGCCCGTCCCCACGGGCGTGGTCACGGGCCCTTTGAGTGCCACCTTGTTCGCACGGATCGACTCGAGGACGTGAGCGGGAAGGGGGGACCCGTGGGTCTCGATTGCTCTCATGCCGGCCACGTGGGTCTCCCAATCGATGTCGGCACCGGCCGCGTCGACTACCCGCATGGCGGCGGCGGAGACCTCCGGCCCGATCCCGTCGCCCTCGATCAGGGTCACTCGGGTCATGGCCAAACCCTATTAGTCGGTCGTTTGGATCTAGATAAGGAACCTCCGGGCCCCCGGCAACGTCCTATTTAGGTCCGGGGATCGGAGAGAGGCACCAAACAGTTAAGACGAACGCCGCCAAAAGCATCTGGCTATTGGACCGGAATTGTTGCAAGCTACGGATGGGCCGAGGAGGCGTCGGCCAGGAGGGGAGTCGTCGGTGAGAATCAGAGGGTTTCGTCGAGGGGTCGTCGTCGCGTCCGGGATCTGTCTGGTATGGGGCACGTTTGCCGGGCCCTCATCGGTGCGGGCGGGAACTCAGCCGATCGATTGCCCCGAACCCAAGCCGGTGGGGGAGATCCATGCCGGGATGAACGGAACGGGATGGTCGGTGGTTCAGGGGATGGATCCCGAGTCCTTTTCCGCGGAAGTTCTCGGCGTCTTGAGGGACGGGATCGCCCCCGGCCGGCACATGATCGTCATCGACGCCTCGGGCCCATCATCGATGCTGCCGGGGGGGTCTGGAGGGGGATGTCCGGATCGCCGGTCTACGTCGGCGACGAACTGGTCGGAGCGGTCTCACACTCGTTGGCCTCGGGTCCATCGACGGTGGCCGGACTTACCGCGGCGAAGGATCTCTTTGCGCTGCTCGATTATCCGGTAGGCGAGAGTTCGGCTGAATCCGCCGGCGACGGCGCCGAGGTCGGACCCGCTATGGCCGATTCCATCGAGGGGGCCACCGGCGAGGAGGTGGCCGAGTCGGAATCGTTCGAGGTCCTTCGGGTTCCACTGTCCGCATCGGGACTAGGCGCCAGCGCGATGAACCGCTTGTCCTCGACGCTCGACCGCGAGGATGCCCCCCTCTTTGCGTACCCGGGGTCGTCGGCGAGACTGGGCGGACCGGTTCCGTCCGCCACCGTGGGGGCCGGGGATTCCTTTGCGGCCGCACTTTCGTACGGTGATATCACCTTTGCCTCTATCGGCACGACCGCCTTGGTCTGTGACGACAAGGCCGTAGCGTTCGGTCACCTGCTCGACTTCACAGGTAAGACGGAGCTGGGCGCGAACGCGGCTCGCGCGCTGGCCATAGTCGAGGACGAGCAAAATGGCCCATACAAACTGGCGAAGGTCAAAGACCTTGCCGGCCTGGTCGATCAGGATCGGATGGCGGGGCTGCGCGCGCTGCTCGACCGTGCTCCGGTGCCTATTCCGGTCAATTCGAAGATGACATCGCTGGAGACGGGGATCACGCGATTTGGAAGGTCGTCGGCAGTGCTCGACACCATTCTTCCACCAGTCGGCTTCTATCACTTCCTCGGCAACGCCGACTCGGTTTACGACCAGATCGCCGGGGGGAGCTCAAAGATCTTCTTCCGCATCGTCGGTCAAGCCGATGGCGAGGAGTTCGTCTTGGGCAGGCACAACGTTTACTCCTCTCATGAGGACATCGCCCTCGCCTCGGCTCGTGAGTTGGAGCGTTATCTGTGGACGCTGGTCTCTCAACCCTTCGCAGAAGTCGACTTCACCAAGGTCCGGATGATCGGGGCTTTCGACGAGGACCGCGATGACTACAAGATCACGAAAGCACTCGTTTCCCGCAACGGCGGTCCCTATCGCGACGTGAGGGAAATGAGAGCCGAGCCCGGCGACGACCTCGGTATCAGGGTGACGCTGAGACGGCTCGATGGAACCACCTTTACCGTCGACATGGAACTTCAAATCCCACCGGACACTAGGAGATTCGCCTACATAACTATCGCGGGCGCCTCGAGGTTCGGCGACGATGATCTATCGTGCTTTTTCGACGCCGACATCTGCAGAGTTCGGTTTCCACGTTCGGTCGATTCTTTCCAAGAGGTCATTCGTTTTCTCAGGCACAGGCCGAAAAACAATGTGGTTCGGGCGAGCCTTATAACCGGGCGGCGGGGACAGGTTGTGGATGAGGATCGAGCGGAGCTGGATAAGCCTGTCCTCGGCAGCGATTTCATCAGACTCGATCTTCCCGGCCGCAGTGGCGAACGGTCGATAGCGGAACGTTGAAAGTGGTGCTCGGAGTCCTGCAGATCGGGCTAGCCGGCGCTCTGGTCGTAGGCGCGGGAACGAAGATCGCCGCCCCACAAGAGTTTCTCTCGGCTCTGCGGTTGAGCCGCCTTTCACCGGGTGTCGCCCGGCCGCTCTCGGTCGCGGTGCCCGGTGCGGAACTGCTCATCGGTTTCGCGCTGGTGATCGCGCGGGCGGAGGCCCTGGTCGCGGCCTTCATCGCCTGCAGCGCTCTTTTGGGGGCGTTCTCGGTGTGGGTCCTTTCCGTACGGGCGCGCAAGCTCAGCGTTCGATGCGGCTGTTTTGGTGCTTCGCGTCGGCCGATTGGGCGCGCTACCACCGTTCGCAACGGCGCGCTTTTGGCGGCGGCAATCACAGGCATCATCCTGGCGCGCGCGATACAGACTCCGCTGGGGGCCGAGTTCGTCTGGTCGTTCATTGCCGCCTCGGCAGGGGGCCTGGTCGTCCTTCTGGTCGTCGCCTTCGCGCGCGTGAGGCCGGAGCTACTTTTGTCGATGGAAGCGATGAAGCGCAGGCGCGCCGCGGCGGACGGAGTTAGGACCTAGGGGTGTCGACCGCCTTCTACGTCTCCTATGCCGCGCTGTGGGTGCTGGTGATCGTGCAGGGCATGCTGTTGTTGCTCGTCTACCGCCACTTCGGAATGATGACGCTCGGGACGATGGAGGGCGTGCAGCGAGACGGTCTCGGCATCGGTGATACGGCCCCGTCGATCTACGGCGCGTCCTCAGACGGCTCAGAGACCGTGTGGGAGTCGCGAGGAGACCGGCCCGCCCTCGTTGTGTTCGCGGCCACCGACTGCGAGCCGTGCTCGGTCGTCATGCCGGTCGTCGACCGCGTGGCCCGCGCCCGGTCCGGCTCGTTGAGGGTTCTCACCGTGGTTCCGGGCCCCGCGGACTCGGTCCAAAGTGCCGTCGCCCAGTACGGACTGTCTTCCGATTGCCTGGGTGAGGACGGGAGCGGCGTATTCGACGCATACAGGGTGCGGGTGACGCCTTTTGCCTTCGTGATCGGCGAAGACGGAGTGGTCAGGGCGAAGGGGTTGTGCAGCGATCCCCTGATGCTGAGAGATCTCCTCGCTGCCGGCGGCCTGGATGAGGTCTCGGCCCAGGTCGACGCGACAGTTCTTCCCACGGCGCGGCCCGTGAAGGACTCGTTCTGATGACCAGTTTCGAGCGAACCGGCGAAGCGGTCGCCCGGGCCCTGGACAGAAGAAAGTTCTTGCGCCGGACCGCCGCGTCGGTATTCGGCGTGACAGCGGCGTGGGCTGTCGAGGGAATCAGGCCCCCGTCCGCACTGGCTCGCACCTGCACGTCGACCTCATCATCCTGTTCCTGCGCGCCGATAGGTGCGTTCTGCAACACGATCGACCGCCGGTGGTGCGACAAGGGCGCGTGCGCGGGAGGTTGCCGTTTCTACGACGAGATCTACGAGCCGACTGGCTGTTGGTGCACTCGGGACTGCTGCTACAGGAAACGGGATGGAAGCAGGGTCTGCGGCTACTACAAGTGCTGTGACTGCAAGTGTCCGAACAGTACGAGTTGTAGCTGCAAGCATTTCGTCAAGACGTATCCCAGGTAGCCGTGCCGTTTGCTCCCGTTTTTCTCACCCTTTGCGCGGCGTGCGGAATCCTCAGCGCACATTCCCCCTGAACGGTCAACATGGCCATGGGCCTCAGCTCTCTCGGTCGAGAGACAAAAGGGCTCGCCTCCCAGTCGGGGGCCGTCCACGTCCTCGGATCGGCGCTCGGCGGCGCCGCGACCGGAGCCCTGGCCGGCTGGCTGGGCTCGCTGGCGAACCTGGATTCGTTTCCGGCGTGGGTGCTGGGTGCCGGGGCCGCGATCGCGATCGTGATCAGCGTGCGGGCGAGACACTTCGAACTGGGCCGCCCCTGTCAGGTTCCGCGGCGGTGGTCCAAGACGATGCCGGCGCGGCGCCTCTACCTGATGTGGGGGGCGATGCTGGGAGCGGGGGTCGTGACCCTCATTCCCTATCCCGCCTACGCCCTGGTGGTGGCGGGTCAGGCCGTTGCGGGTCCGTTGCTCGCGGCGGCCGGAGGCGGTTTGTTCGGCATCGCCAGGGAACTGCCCTCGCTGATCCCGCTTTTTCGCGACGTTCACCCCGAGACGGCCATGGAGTCGCTGCCGAGATTTCGCTCGGCCGCCGGGAAGCTCAACGTGACGGTGGCTGCGGTTGGGGGAAGTTTGGCCGTGCTTGCCGCTCTCTTGTGACCGGCGCGTCCACGCTCGCTTTGATATAGAAGGTCGCGGCGCGGGGCGGTCGTTTTTTAGTCGGAAGGCCCAAGAGACGGAGGAGGGCGGGGTGGCGAGATCAGTGGCGAGGCAACCGGGGGGCCTCGACGGCTACTTCGGGATCACCGAGCGAGGTTCGACGGTGCGCACCGAGGTCCTGGCCGGGCTCACGACGTTCATGACGATGTCCTACATCCTGTTCTTGAATCCTTTGATTCTCTCGGGTGAGGACCGGGCGGGAAACGTGCTTTCTCCGACCGCGGTTTTGACGGTCACCGCCCTGGCCGCCGGAATAACGACCCTGGCCATGGGCGGCTACGCGCGTTATCCCTTTGCGATCGCCGCGGGGCTCGGCCTCAACGCGGTCGTTGCTAACTTCCTCGTCGGGTTCTACAGACTGACGTGGCCCGAGGCGATGGGCGTGATCGTCTTGGAGGGCTTGATCATCCTGGTGCTCGTGCTGACGAGGTTTCGGCAGGCCGTAATGGAGGCGGTCCCGCTCGCCCTCAAACACGCCATTCCGGTCGGGATCGGGCTGTTCATCACGATCATCGGGTTCGTCGACGCCGGGTTCATTAACTTCGAGAACCCGACCCTCCCGCTCCAGCTTGGAGCACCACCGGCGGGCGAACTCCAGGGGTGGCCCGTATTCATCTTCATCATCGGCCTGTTGTTCACCGTTTTCCTCTACGTGCGGCGCGTGAGGGGAGCGCTACTCATCGGCATCCTCTCGACCGCGGTCCTCGCCACCATTGTCAATGAGGCCTTTCTCGAGGGCCAGGGCTTCGGCACCGCTGCCAACTGGGGACGATTTTGGGAGATTCCGAACGCCGAGAATTTCGATCTCATCGGGGAGTTCTCTTTTGGTTTCTTCGCCGAGATGTCGATCATCGCGGCGGTGCTCGCGGTGTTCTCGATCATGCTCTCGGACTTCTTCGACACAATGGGGACCGCGATCGGACTGGGTCGCGAAGCGGGCCTGCTCGACGAACAGGGACGGCTCCCGGACGTCGACCGCGTCCTCGTCGTCGACTCCGCCGCGGCCGCCGTGGGAGGCGTGTTCTCCGCTTCGTCGAACACGACCTACATCGAAAGCGCCTCCGGCATCGCACAGGGTGGAAGGACCGGACTCACGAGCGTCGTGGTGGGCGGGCTGTTCTTGCTCTCCATCTTCTTTGCCCCTACGGCAGAGATCATTCCGCTCCAGGCCGCCGCGCCGGCGTTGGTCGTCGTCGGTTTCTTGATGATGACGATCGTCAGGGACATCGCCTGGGACGACGTCGAGGTGGCCATACCGGCGTTTTTGACGATCGTCTTGATGCCGTTCACCTACTCGATCACGAACGGAGTGGGGGCCGGGTTCGTCTCCTACGTCTTCATCAAGGTCACGCGCGGTAAGTGGCGAGAGGTGAGACCGATGATGTACGTGGCATCCGTGGCTTTCTTGATCTACTTCGCCATTTTCTACGTCAGGTTGTACACGACGGACTAAATCACCCGAAAGTCGCCCTTCTGCCCTCACTCGCTTCTAGCATTACGGGGTGAGCCGGGGACCGGATGGCCCAGTCGCGCCTCCGATAGTCGTCGTCGCCCTCGGCGGCAACGCCATGCAGGATCCCGCAGGCGACGACACCGTCGAGTCGGATTTCGAACGGACCGCGCTGACGGCTTCTCGTCTCGCCGCCATAGTGGCGGGCGGCAAGTGGAGACTCGTCATCTCGCATGGCAACGGACCCCAGGTCGGGAACCATCTCTTGCGGAGCGAACTCGGACGCGATCACGGGAATCTTCCGCCTCTCCCACTCGATGTCTGCGTGGCCGACACGCAGGGTGGGATGGGCTACATGCTTCAACAAACTCTCGTCAACGCGCTGGCCGACGCGGGGCTTCCGGCGGTCGTCGCCGCCCTTGTGACTCAGGTGGTCGTATCGGAGGACGACCCCGCTTTCAAAAAACCCACCAAACCGGTTGGAGAGCTTATCGATTCGCACAAGGTGCTTGACCTGCAGGCGCGCGGTTGGACGCTCGTCGAGGATCCCCACCGCGGAGGATTTCGCCGTGTCGTTCCGTCGCCCAATCCGACCGAGATCGTGGAGGCCGGCGCGATTCGCGCCCTCGTCGACGACGGCGTCATCGTCATCGCGGCCGGCGGTGGAGGAGTACCCGTCGTTCACGGCCGGGAGGGGTTGACCGGAACGGCCGCGGTGGTGGACAAGGACCTGGCGAGTTCGTTGCTGGCTGTGGATCTGGGGGCCGAACGACTGGTGATCCTCACCGACGTCGAGCACGTCTATCGCGGTTACGACATGCCTCAGCAGTGGCCGCTTCGATCTATCACCGCGGCGGAGGCTCGCGCCCTGCTCGACGAGGGCGAGTTCCCACCCGGGAGCATGGCCCCCAAGGTGGAGGCGGTATGCCGGTTCGTCGAGGCGACCGGACGGCCGGGAGTGATCACCTCGGTTGAACGCTGTGCCGAAGCCCTCGAGGAGGATTACGGGACGCACATCGTGCCCTAGACGACGAAGGGCGCGAGCGTGCAAATCCACCGAGTTAAGCGGCGAGCGACAATGGTCGATGAGAACAGAGCCCTCTCGTAGGATGCCATCCCGGCGGAAAAGAGCAGGGTCACTTGGGGGTCTGTTGTTCAGAACAAAAGTCTTCCCGTCTGTCGTCTCTGCCGTTTCGGCCGCGGCCGTCCTTTTTCCTGTTTCCGGCGTTCTCGCGGCGCCGCGTTGCCTGGGCGCGGCGGCCACGAAGACCGGCACCGCGGGCAAAGACGTGATTCGGGGCACGGCCGGACGCGACGTCATCGCGGCACGCGGGGGCCCGGACATCGTGATCGGGTTCGGCGGACAGGACCGGTTGTGCGGGGAGGGGGGAAGCGACCTCATCTTTCCGGGGCCGGGTCGCGATCGCATCGACGGCGGCTCGGACCCGGACCTCATTTCGTTCAACAGTCCCACGGCCCGGCGGGGGGTCAGGGCCAACCTCGCAACCCGTCGTAGCAGCGGCGAAGGTCGAGACAGATGGACCGACATCGAGGGCCTGGCCGGCTCGGCCGGCTCCGACGTGCTCGTCGGTGACGGTGGTTCCAACCTCATCGGCGGGAACAAGGGAAGCGACGAGATCAAGGCGGGCGACCGCGCCGATCTTCTTCTGGGGGGCGGCGGTGCCGACCGGATCGACGGTCAAGGGGGCCGGGACCTGGCCTCCTTTTATTTCAGCCCCAGCAACGTTGTGATCAGGGCCGATCTCAAGACCGGCACGGCCCGCGGCGAGGGGGCGGACACCCTCCAGTCGATCGAGGGATTGGAGGCGACGAAATCGATTCTTGGTTCCGACGTGCTCAAAGGAGACGGAGGGAACAACTTCTTTCTGAGCTCGAAAGGTAACGACATCCTTTTCGGCAGGGGCGGGAAGGATTACCTCTCGGCCGGGCAAGGAACGGATCGGCTCGAGGGGGGGCCGGGCAAGGACTACGCGGTCGGTGGACGGGGGATTTCCACGTTTGCCGGCGGCCCCGGAGCCGACTTCTTTGACGGACGCGGTGGGAGCGACTCGGCCGCGGGCGGCGACGGAGGAGACGGCCTCTTTGGAGCAGGTGGCTCCGATCGCCTGGTCGGCGGCCCCGGAAAGGACTTTCTGAGCGGCGAAGCCGGTGCCGATGTCCTCGGTGCGGAAGGCCCCGCGGCCGATCCCGACGACGACTTTCTCAGAGGGGGGTCGCATTCCGATCGCCTTTTGGGCGGAGACGGCAACGACCTGTTGGACGGCGGGTCCGGTGACGACACCATCAGCGGCGGTTTGGGCGTGGACTTCGTCAACTTCATCCGATCAACTCGTGCCGTTCGAGCCAACCTCGCCACCGGGAGGGCAAGAGGCCAGGGGGACGATGCACTGGGAACGGACCCCGCCGCAGCCGTCGAAGGGATCTTCGGCTCGCGCTTTAACGACCGTCTCATCGGAAGCGACTTTTCCAATGGATTGATCGCCATGGCCGGCGACGACTTCGTCCAAGCCGGGTTCGGAGACGACTTCCTGAACGGAAACAAGGGGAACGACGAGCTCCACGGTGATCTCGGCATCGATGAGTGTGAGAACGGAGAAGTCGAAACGGGATGCGAGCTCCCGTTGCTGCCGGCTCCGGCGACCGAGGCTCGGTTGACGCCACAAGAGCTGCCCAACTTCTTGCTGAAGGTGTGGGCCACACCACCTCGCCGCCCCCTCGAGCGGGTCACGTTCTTGCCATGGGGAAGAACCGCGTCCGGACGAGTGTCTTTGGAGCGACCGCCGCAATAGCGACCGCACTGTCTGGGTTCACGCGCTCGGCCATTGCCAATCCCTCTGCGCTTCCGTTCATCCCACCCGTCGATGCGGTGATCGCCGGGCACTTCGACGCTCCCGAAACGGCGTACGGCTCGGGTCATCGGGGGATCGACTATGCGGTGGCTCCGGGGACGCGGGTGCGCGCCGTAGGGCCCGGCACGGTTTCGTTCGCCGGACCGGTCGCGGGAAACCTTGCCGTGACCATCGATCATGGGTCGGGGCTCGAGACGACCTATTCCATCCTTTCGAAGATAGAAGTCCGCAAGGGAGACACCGTTCATGAGGGTCGTTTCATCGGGAGGACTTTGCAGGCTCATCCAAATGAGCGCGAGGGGCTCCACTTCGGGGTCAAAGTGGACGGTGACTACGTCGACCCGATCGGGTACCTCGGCCCGATCGATGTGTCGGGGGCCATCCATCTCGCTCCGCTGGTCGAGGACGCTTCACCGATCTCGGAGCTGACCCCCCCGGATGCCCGGGCCCGAGTTTTTGTGGAACAGGACCCGCGATGCGTCACTCCAGCGGTCCCCCGCGCTGACCCCCCGCCTCCAAACGACAACGTCGCGATCGCGGTTGCCGGGGTAGGGAGCCGCACCAAAGGAGAGACCAACGCGCAACTATTCAAGGAGTCGAGTGGCCCGTGGACTCTCGGTTATCCGGAGGAGCGCATCTATCGCTTCTCCTATCAGGGCACGGCCGGTCCCCGTCTGCACGACCCCTACGAGGCGACCGATACGTATCGCGATATCCGGTCCTCGGCGTTGAAGTTGCGCCGGTTGCTGGTTCTCGTTCACCGCCGGCATCCCGAGGCCGCGGTTGATCTCTTCGCCCACTCTCAAGGCGGGCTGGTGGCGCGCGCCGCCCTGGAGCTCGGGGCGCGGGCATACGACTCGCGCTTGCCCCGAGTCGAGCACCTCGTGACCTACGGAAGCCCCCACTCGGGAGCCCCTCTCGCGGGGACCGTCGACGCCTTGCGCAGTGAGACGATCGTTGGCCCCGCGCTTATTGAGTGGGTCTCTCGACGATCCGAGCGGGGCTCGGTACCAGATCCCCTGGCTCCCTCGGTGGCCCAGATGGCGCCGGACTCGAGCTTTCTTGCCGATCTGTCGGTAAGAGACGTCACCTTCGGCACCAAGGTCCTTGCTCTGGCCATGCCTCACGACGCCGTTGTTCCTGCGCACCGCGCGCTCTATCCCGGCAAGCAGAGCAGGATCCTGGAGCCGGAGGGTTTCGACGGCCACGACTCGGTCACGGCCTCGCCCCAGGCAAGGGCGCTCGCCTATTCCTTTCTGCGCGGCCGGGCGGAGGCTTGTCCGAGCGGCTGGGACGTCGGCGGCCTCGGACTGGGCCTGGCCCTGGAGAGGCTCGAGGCGGGGCTGGTGGGAGCGTGGGATTTGGTGGAGACCGTGGCTCTGCGGGTTCCGGCGCGGCTGGCCCGGTGGTGGGCAATCGGCGGTGTTTTGAACCTCGCCGACGACGTCCTCCGGGCGGGGGTCTCGGCGGGGCGCCGGGCCGCGCCGGGGCTGGCCAGACTCGGGCTAGGCCGGGCGGCCGAAGTGCTTTTGCCGGGTGGGGGGAGGGTGGTGTCGTGGCTGCTTCGAATTTGAATTGGGCCCTCAAATGAAAGAGCCCCCTCCGCCGGGGGGGATGGGCGGATAACGGAGGGGGCTCGGTCCCACAAGGGGACATATTCAGTTGGTTGCTCCACACATTGTGATCGGATTCACATGAACCCGCAAGGCACCTGGCGGTCAGAGAAATTGGGCTTGTTTTGTACTCCCGGTACAAACCGGGTTCAAGGAGGGTTCCGCCCCTAGGATTCCACCAGCATGGTCATCAGCCGGCTTCCCTTTGACGTGCCGGGGATCGAGTCGGATTTCGACCGGATCGAGGTCGTCCGAAGCCCCCGCCGGAAGAAAACCATTTCCGCCGAGGTCGTGGGAACCTCTCTCGTTGTCTCGGTTCCAGAACGGCTGTCGCGCGCCGAGGAACACAGATGGGTGACCAAGATGGCGGCCCGGATGGCGGAGCGACTGCGTAAGGACAGGCTGAACCAAAGCGGGGAGCTTCGGGCCCGCGCCGCCGAACTCGCGGATAGGTATCTCGACGGAATTCGTCCGGCCGAGATTGAGTGGGTGGAGACCCAGCGCAGCAGATGGGGGTCGTGCTCGCCCGAGGACGGCTCCATCCGGCTCTCGCTTGCCCTCTGCGATTACCCCTCCTGGGTGCGGGACTACGTCGTCGTTCATGAGCTGGCCCACCTGCTGGTCGCCGATCACTCCGATGCCTTTTGGAAACTCGTCAATCGCTATCCGCTCACCGAAAGGGCGCGCGGGTTTTTGATCGCAAAAGGAATGGGAGAGGGTCTTTAGGTCTTGAGTCCCTCGGACGTCGTCTTCCAGAACACGATCTCGTTGATGCCGGCCCGCTCGAGTATCCCGATGCAGAGCGCGGCGCGAACTCCGTAACCGGCCGCGACGAGCACTCGCGTCTGCCCCTTCACTTCGTCGACCCTGTCCCAGAGAAGGTCCGCCGGGATTCGAGTTGCGCCGTCGGGAACGTTTGCACCGGGGTCCGCGACGTCCAGGATCATCCCTTCCGGCGCTCGGCGGCCGGTTATGACCTCGGTGGAGGCGGGCTTCCCGCCTCTAGCTACCCAGTTGTTGATCGCGTTGTCGGTCTTGCCAAGAACGGTGAAGCCCTTTCCTCTTAGTCCTGCGGCGGCATGCCCGGTGTCGCCGTTATCAAAATCGAGAATGATCAACGGCAGATCCAGAGGTAAGCAGTCCCGGGTGCGCACGGGCATACCCGGTCCGAACTCGTACAAGAGCGCAAGCGAGCCGGGGACGTGCACTTCGAGGTACGCATCGGTTGGTCTGAGGTCCACGAACGCGGCCCCCGAGTCCAGTTCTCGCAGGGCCTCCTCGAAAGCGAGCTCCCTCAGGGTCGGCTGCACCGCCATGACGTACTCATAACAGACGGCGGCGGCTTCGTTGCCGGTGTCCAAACCCAGATTGCATTCCGCCGATGGATACTGGCCCCATGGGCATTTTGATCTTCCTCCTCCTCCTCGCGATCCCGGTTGCCGAGCTGTGGTTCATCGTTCAGGTGGCCGACGGGATCGGCGTCCTGCGGACGATCCTTTTGCTGTTCTTGGTGTCAATTGCCGGCGCGTGGCTCTTGAAGCACCAGGGATTGGCGACCTGGCGCCGGATGCGCGAAACGCTTGAACAAGGACAGATGCCGGCGAAAGAAGTCATGGACGGGGCGCTCATCTTGCTCGGTGGCGCTCTGCTGCTGACCCCCGGATTTTTGACCGACATCGTGGGACTGGTGCTTCTGTTCCCTGTTAGCCGCGCCGGCATTAAGGGCGTTGCCCGAAAGTACTTGGCCCGCAGAGCGAAGCGACGCGGCGTCGCGCGCCGGCGGCCCGGTACCTACGAGGCGACCGTCGTAAAGGTCGAGAGAAACGTACCTACGAAGGACCAGAACGTGAGTCCCGGTCAACTTCTTTCCGAAGAGCGTCGATCCGGCGAGGGCGATTCTCCGGATACTCGATGACGGGGCCGACATGGCCTTGCTCCGGATAGGCACCGGCATCGAAGTCGGCGGCGGGTCTCTGGTAGGCGTTCATTCGAACGCGAGTCTCCTCCGGGAATTCGCCGATGTGGACGGGGACACCGAGGTTCTCCGCGATCTCCTTCGCCTCATCGAGCGAGTGGTACACCCAGCGGTCCCATCTCCCCTCTCTGTCGACGAGGACGACCTGAGCATCGTGTAGCCCGATCCGAACGCAAACCGCTTCGGCTCCGTCGCCGTAGCGTGCAACGAAGTCCTCGGGTGATTTCAGTCGCCTCACGGGCTCTGGTTTGTTCTCGAAGGGCCAGGCGCGTTCCAT
>JALZEK010000151.1 GCA_030862065.1 Actinomycetota bacterium
GCGTTGCCGTCAAAGCGCACGACCTCGTCGCGCAGCATGTTGACACCGACGATCTCGTGGTGGACTTGTGAGCCGGCCTCCCGAGGAAGAAGTCCTACGCATAGCAATCGCTCCGTGGTGTCGGCGATGACGGGAGGCATTGGCCGGTACGCGCGCAGACGTCCATCGTTCAATGCGCCTCCCAACTGTGGATCGGTCGACAAAATTGAGAGCGCGGCTTCGAACTCTTCGAAGCTCGGCACGGGTTGACTATTAGAGACGGCGACCTCGACCACTTGCGGCTCGGCGAGACTCGCCTGGGCGATCACCGCTCGATTGTTCGTGTAGTCGAAAACCGTGGCCCGGTAGCGAGAAGGCGGTGATAGGACTTCGCTTTTGTCGTCCGCATCGACGAGCTCGCACGAGATAAGTCGATGGCGCGTCCCATCGAGATGGGCGCGGACCGAAGGATGTTGGAGTGTTACCTGCGACGCGGAATCGAGGCTCGCCTGATCCGGCCCCCATGGCTCCAAGTTGACGTCCAGCCCGGCCATTAATTCCTCCGTTAGGTTCGGTCGCCCACGATCGCGCTGACCTCGATCTCCACGAGGATCTCTTCGTCGATGAATCCGGCCACGGCCATCGTGGTGTTGGCGGGTCGAATCTCCGAAAAGACTTCTCCGTGAGCGCGCCCGGCCTCCTCCCAGTCTTCGATCCTTTTGAGGAGAACGCGCGTGCGAACAACGTCTTCGAACGCGGCCCCGGCTTCCCTCAGGGCGTCCCCGATGATCGCGAGGGCCGCCTTGGCCTGCAAATAGGCGTCGCCCGGATGAAGGATGTTTCCGTCTGCATCGGCGGGAGCGGTTCCGCTGACCTCGACCGTCGAGCCGGCCCTCACCGCCCGGGAATAGCCGACGATTCTTTCCCAGGGACGGTTGGCGGAGACTTTGTGGCGCGCCACGAGACCTAGTCCCGGAATTCCTCGCACTCCTCGACTTCGTCCTGGGCCTTTTCGAGTTCGGGGGCCTCGATCGCGTCGACGGCGGTGAAGGCCTCTGACACGCCGGTTTGTATTTGGGCCGCGGCCTGGTTGAAGGCTTCGGTCAGCGCGGCTGTGTCCTCGGACGGTACGGGGGCCAGGAAGTCTCTCGCCTCCTGAAAGATCTGCGCCACTCGCTCGACCGCCGCGATCAACGCGTTGTGTGCCTCCTCGCCGTTCTCAACATCCGGCGGATCGATTCCTCGAAGCGTTTGGACGAATGAGTTCGTGTCGTCTATTGCACTCGCCAGCGCCGCGTCGACCTGCTGCTTGACCTGGTCCGGGGGGGTCCCTTCCGGAAACGTGAACTCCGCTTGCACCTGGGTCAGCTCGGCGTCCCAACTGCTGATCCCACTGCAAACGTCGGCCATGTAGGCGTTTGTCTCGTCCTCTTTGAGAAGGAAGAACGCGGCCAGGCCACCCCCGATCAGCAACAGGACGACGACGATCACCACGACGATCAGGGTGGTGTTGCTCTTCTTCGGGGGGCCGCCCCACCCTTTGCCCCCGGGCTGCTGGGGGTAACCGCCCGGCGGTCCCTGCTGGTAGGGGCCTGGTTGCTGGGGATATGGCGGACCCTGTCCATATCCTGGAGGCTGACCGCCCGGGTACCCGCCCTGCTGGCCGCCCGGGCCGCCCCCCTGGGCAAGATGCATGCCGTCGGTCGTCGAGGCTGGAAGTGCGGCATTACCAAATTCGTGTGGTCGTCCGGTCATCCTTCCCCTCCTCGGGAATCGGGCCAGGGCCCCCGGAACGTAACACCTGCCTCGTCTCGGTTTGTGGCCGGGGAGATTGGATTCGGTGACACTTTGTCCATGAAAGCGGCGGTCGTCGGGCACGTCGAAGTCGTGCAGTTCATGCGCGTTCCGAGCATGCCCCGGCCGGGTGACATCGTTCATGCCGTCGATTTCTGGGAGCTGCCGGCGGGTGGAGGGCCGGGGGCCGCCGTGCAGCTGCGAAAGCTGGCCGGCAATTGCACTCTGTTCACCGCTCTGGGAGATGACGAGTTCGGCCATGCCGCGTTCGACGATCTGTCGGCCCTCGGACTCAAGGTCGAAGCAGTCTTTCAGCCGGAAGCGACGCGCCGGGCGGTGACTCACGTCGACGATACCGGCGAGAGAACCATCACCGTACTGGGCGCGCGTCTCGCTCCGAGTGGAGACGACGACCTGCCCTGGAACGAACTCGACGAGGCCGGCGCGGTCTACTTCACGGCGGGAGACGTGAGCGCGCTCCGATTGGCTCGCCACGCCGGCATCTTGGTTGCAACGGCGCGCGTCCTCAACGTCCTGGCCGCAGCGAAGGTCGAGCTCGACGCGCTTGTGGGGAGCGCGCTCGATCCGGCCGAGACCTATCGAGACGGGGACATCGAGCCCCCGCCACGCCTCGTCGTGCAGACTTCGGGCGACACCGGCGGAGCCTTCCAGGTCCGAGGAGGACCCCGTGAAGAATTTGCGGCTCCCGCACTCGATGATGGGAGGATCGTCGATCGCTACGGAGCCGGAGACAGCTTCGCCGGTGGCCTCACCTACGCTCTGGGCGCGGAGTACACGACGGAGGAGGCGATTTCTTTTGCGGCCCGCTGCGGTGCCGCGGCTCTATACGGACGTGGGCCCTACGAGGGCCAGCTGAGCAACCTCCGGGAATGAAATGGCCCGCCCGAGGGCATTGATGGAATGAGTGGTCGTTTCACTCCCCCTTGCCTTCTGCACAGATTTACGCGTTGGGGCGGGGCTGCGGCTCTCTTCCCAGTCTGTCGTCCAAGCGGCCCAACACGGTTGGTTTGGTTATGTCTTTTCGCAGTGACCTTCAAGCACAAGCGACGTGCAGCTACGTTTCAGCTCCACGCGGCGAAAGTCTCCGCGAGGGCTGCGAAATCGGACCCACGCCTTGTAGTCCGCGTGCTCGATCGCCGGGTGTTCGAGCTCCATGGTGACTCGACACTTTGCCTCATGGCTTTCGCACAGGAAATAATGAGCGATCCCTTCCCCGCCTTCGAGGGCTTCGCGCCCGACGACGCCCCCCAGCCCAAAGTCGGTTTTCTTCTGCCAACAGTTCTTCAGATCAAAGATAAAGATCGCTCTGAAGACGTCGCTTTCGTAGTCGACCTGAGCCCTCGGAAACTTAGTCGTGTTACAAGGGTCCCCAGCCCGGGCTGTGGGTCCGTGTACAAATAAACCAAGCGACAGCAAGGAAAGTGAAAAAACTCTAATGGTTCGGGTATTAAGTAGCCGCGCCACGATTGGATTCTCTCACGTCGTGGGCTTAACTTCCGTTGTAGAAGGCAACGACCGCGCGTGGGGTGCGACCCGACCGTGGTCCTTTGCTGCTCGGCCTTGTGGAGATGATCTGGATGGCAGCTACCGGTCAGCTCTGGGGGCTAGTTTCCGTACCTCGAGGTTGTGGAGCCGGAACCAGTTGAGTCGGGGCATCGTCTAACAGGCATGAACCGGCGGCTCGCCCTGATCGCATTAACGGCCATCGTGATTGCGGTCGCCACAATTGCGATTTTTAAGATTCGCTACGCTCCTGATGGACGAGGGTATGGGGGTGACTGCGTTGTCTTAGACAGGCAACCAGACGGTTCAGTTCGAGGAGTCTGTCCAGACGGAACAGAATTCGTGGGTGGTCCATGAAACGCGGTGGGGCGGCCCTCGGCTTATTCATGCTGATGGGAGCCGTCCTTCTGATTTCCGTTCCGTCGTTTCGACCGCGACCGATCCAGCTGATGCGGACACGGTGGATCATCAGAGGGGGCGTACCGTGACGCCGCCACACGGCGACAAGCCGGATCGGCGAACCTGTCGGGTATCAGGGCACGTTGGAACGGCGACTCCGATACTCTTGGGCGCAGAGCGTCGCGTAACGAAAGGAGTCGC
>JALZEK010000155.1 GCA_030862065.1 Actinomycetota bacterium
CATTGACTGACCCTCCTGGCTGACTGCGTACCGGTTGCCCATTAAAGCAGTTCCCCCCTCGTGAGAAAAGGCCTTCGTGACTGGGGATGCTACCCGATTTCGACGACTGGGCGCCCGGACGCTAAGACCGCGGTGACTGAGAGATACTTCGGCTATGCAGGTCGCCGAGGGAATGCATGTGGAATGGGTCGACGACGAGGCGGTCGTGCTCGACACGGAATCTAGCCGCTTGCACTACTTGAACGCGCCTGCCGCCCTCGTTTACGCCATGATTCTCGAGTACGGCTACGCAGAGGCCGTGCGTCGGATTCGGGAGCTTCCGAGCGAGACGGACATTTCGGCCGAGCTGCCGGTCCTCCTCGAGGACATGGTCGAGAAAGGACTTCTGGTCGATGCCTGACGACCACCTGGTCCCCGAAGCGGCGCGGGGCTGACCGGATCCGTTCGCCGGCCTGGTCTGGGTCGACTCGAGATGGCTGCACCTCGACGGCAACTGGCACGAGGTCCGGTCCACCAAAGAAGGCGTTCTCGACCTCCCCGTTCTCGCGTCGATCACTCCCTTCCCGAGGCATAGGCGCGAGGGCCTTTTGAGCTACGTCTCGCAAGCGCGCGTTCGCAACCCCAGGAGAAGGAAACTGCCGACCTTGTACGTTGGCAATCAACCCCTGTATGCAGACCGGCGCCCAGAATCCGTCGTCGAGCGACTCCACAAGTGGGTGGAGGTAATCCGCTCCCACAAGGACGAGGCCTTCTATCTGCTTCAACCTTGCCGTCTCGAGGGCCGAATCGGGGTGTACGCGCGGGAGATATTCAACCGATCCTCCTATATCCGCAAGTTGAATCGGTCGGGCATGGAGTTCTCAGGAGAAAATCACGTGCGCCTGACCGGCCGCGGCACATTTGAGTCGGCCGCATGGGGGGAATTCAAACCGAGTTTCATTATTTGGCTCGACGAGCTCGATGATCCGCGGCAGGTAGTAGTGAAATCGCAAGCTCTCTCGTCGGCCCTCCTCGGGCCATACCGAATAGGTCAGATGCCCGCCGCGGAACTAAAATCTCTGATCGACGCGACGCGAACGGCGCCGATGGTTTCGGCGGGCGAACCCACCGCGGTGGTCGAACATCTGAGAAGTGCCATTCTCTGACGTGCGCCCCGGAACCTTGCGGCTGGAGTTTCGGGGTCGTCATGTCGACCTCGAATGCGACCACCCAGGCATGTCCGAACTCCTTAAACGGCTGTTCGTACCGTTTCGGGCAGATACGGACCCATCAGAAGCCACGATGATTTCGGTTGGTCAAGACGGTGAAGACTGGTTCGTCGAGGTCGACGGCAGCCGATACGGAGGCCCGGCCATCGGAGGCTCGGCGACTCCATGGGGGGCCATGGTCGACGCCCGGAACGCGCTCGTCCAGACTTTTCTTTCGGATCGCGACGACCTCGTCAGTCTGCACGCGGCGGTCGTTGTGCGAGATGGCAAGGCACTTCTGCTTTCGGGTCAACCGTGGGCGGGCAAGACGACCTTTTCCTTTCGCTTGCTCGAACAGGGGTGGAAGCATTTCAGCGACGACGTCGCGCCTATCGACCTCAAGACGGGGTCGGTTCTCGCCTTTCCAAAACCGCCGGCCATACGTACTCGGCCATGGAGCGACTTCAGGCACCTATGGGATCCGCCCCCAAAGTGGCTGCCGGAGCCGACCGAATATTTCGTCGTGCCGGTGACGAACCTTCCGCTGGCGGAGGAGACCACGGCCGCTCCGTCGGCCCTGGTCCACCTGTTCTACCGAGAGGGCGCCACAGCCAGCGCGTCGGCCATCACGCCCGCCGCGGCCATCATGCATTGCGCCTCGGGGACTCGCTCGGCGACTGCTCAGCAGCGCCTGTCGCCCGGACAGTTCGCCCGGTTGGTTCAGGTTTGCAAGCAGGTCAAGAGTGTGGAATTGGAGTACGCTGATGTTGAAGAGGGCTTGGCCCTCGTGCAAAGACATCTTGCAGCGCCCTAGTGAGGGGGGTATTCTGGCGCCATGGCCGTGAGGGAGTCGGATCAACGGAACTTGGATCAGAGCCAGCTTGACCGTCGCCGGTTCTTGCGCAATGCAGCCATAGCCGCGTGGACGAGCCCGGTAATCCTGAGTGTCGTGGCCGGCCGTGCTGCCGCCGATCACGCCAGTACATGTCAGGTCGGCGGCACCCGGACGGCGTGTTCGCCAACCACCCCGGTTGCCTGCAGCGCGCCATGCCCCCGTTGTTGTCCGAGCGGAACTACTCGGCAGAACACATGCGCCAAGAACACCGGAGCGACATGCCAGCATGCCGAGGAGTGCTGCAACCTCTGCAGTGGCGGCGTTTGCACCGGCTAGGCCGCATTCTTCTCATCTAGTTCCGTTAGCAACCCCGGAACTCACTGAGTTTGGTCATTCCCCCGCCTAACTCGGAGCCGCCGTCACCGCGTCTCCAGTCCGCCGGCCACATCCTTCGGCTTGAGGTTGCAATCGAGGAGGTAATTGCGGCCCTGACGCAGGCCCGGATCCCGACGATCCTCCTCAAGGGTCCCTCGATCGCGAGGTGGTTGTACGAGTCGCGCGCCGACCGGCCCTATGGCGACGGCGACATCCTCGTCGCCCCGCACGACCATCCCAAGGGCGAAACCGTTCTCGAATCGTTGGGATTCGAAACCGAACGCTATACGTCAATTCCAGGAGACAGGAAGCCCGAGGCCAGTGAGTGGCGGCGCGACGACGGAATCTGGATGGATCTCCACTTCACCATTCCGGGGGTTCGGGTATCTCCCGACATCGCCTGGAGCGTCCTCAGCACGCACGTGGAGAAGATGGATTTGCGCGGCCATCAGGTAAACGTGCTGTCGATCCCGGCCCGGACGCTTCATTTGGTGTTGCACGCCGCTCATCACGGCGCGGAAACGTCGCAACCCCTTCGTGACCTGACCAAGGCGCTGGAGGAGGTTTCGGGCGAAACCTGGCGGCAGGCTCACGAGTTAGCTCAACAACTTGACGCGACCGAAGCTTTTAGCGCCGGCCTTGGCCTCGTTCCGGAAGGCGAAGAACTCAGAGCGCGGTTCGGCCTACTGCCACCCACGGACGTCGACGTGGCACTTAAATCGGTGTCGGCTTCCGCGGCGGCGTTGAACCTGCAAACCTTCGCGACCATTTCGGGCCTCCGCGCCAAGCTGCGATTCGTTCTCGGAAAACTCTTTCCGCCCCCCAGTTTTCTTCGTAACCGTTCTGCTCTCGCGAGGAGAGGACGCACCGGTCTCATCCTTGCCTACCTGAGCCGACCCCTGGTTGTTTTCGGGCGGCTCGGGCCCGGCCTCATGGCCTGGCTTCGAATTCGGAGAGCCGCGCGCCGCGGACGAGGGTAAACGAGCTATTCGTTTACGGGCTCGTGGTGCAACGTGGTGATCTGCACTTCGACTTTCGGGCCGAGCCGGGTTTGGAATCCGATGTTGGCGTGTAGCGATAGAGCTCGGCGGTCGACGTCCCGACGTAGACGTCGGAGCTAAGAATCTCGAGGCTGGACGATTCCCGTGGTGCGGCAGCGACTTCCTGCCACTCCGTCAAATTGCTCGAGCTGAGAATTCGGTCGTCCATCGTTAAGACGTATACCTTCGAGTTCGCAACGGTGAAGTCCCGAATCTGTGGTTGAAGCACAATGGTTGCCTGCTCTCCGTCGAAGGCGATGAGGTCTGCCCACCCTCCCTGGTACGTCTGGTAGACGAGTTTGCCGGCGAAGTTTTCAGGGTGGTGTCCGTGTCCGCCCCACGGCTGAGTGAACAGTTTCGGTCCTGAAGACCAGCCCGATCCGTCGAACACCAGGGAATGTGGCTGCGAGCCCGCTCCGCTGTCAGATGCCTGGACGTAGAGCTTGCCCCCGTAGACACCGGCGAAGTAGAACCGGGAGAACTCGCCCGGGTTGATCGGCGGGATCGTCAGAACTTGATTCCAGGTAGTCCCTCCATCAAGGCTCCTCCAGACCACGGCGTCGTAGTTGCGAGACCCAACCATCCAGAGATCTTGACCGTCGAGGGTGGCGGTGTCATACACGTGTGCCGAGCCGAGACCTCCGTAATCAAGCCATGCCTCGGGGGCCGATTCCCCTTCGTTGAAGGAATAGTCGT
>JALZEK010000169.1 GCA_030862065.1 Actinomycetota bacterium
GTCCTGAGCAGGGTGCGTCCCGGGAGCATCGTCGTTATGCACGTTCGGAATAACACCGCTTCGGCCCTTCCCGCGATCCTTAGAGGGTTTCGCGACCGATCCTTGAAGGCAATGAGCCTCGCCGAGCTCTTTCGCTCGCGCTGAAGGTCAAAGGACCGGAAGACTCAGGCTCTGCTTCCCTCTCGAACAGATTGACCGGTTCCTTGGAGTCATTGCCGGCACAATCTCGGTCCAGGAGTTCTTCTCGCCTAACAACATCGAGCGCGTCATGACAGCCGCATAGCCCCTTAAGGGTCTCTTAGAGGGTGATCTCGTCGGCGTAGATCAAACGCTGCTCCCAAACCGGAGGCGAAGCTGGATCCACCAGGGCTAGGGGATCTCCGGGAAGTCGTTCCCACTCCTCGATCGTCACTCGCCAGTCCTCGTTCTTGCCCGGAGTGCGCAGCGGCAGGTCCTCCGGGGCGGCAAGCTCCCCGACCCACGCGGCTTCGTGGGTGGTTCGCCCGTGCCCCCGCAGACTCAACTCGACGGCGCTGATCGTTTCCCACCCGAGGTCGGTGGGGATCGAGGGATCGACGCGTTGCAGCCGAGCGATCACCTTTCGATGGACGCCCACAAAGGCGGCCCACTCCTGAATTCCCGATCGAGAAGCGGGGGACTCCACAATTCGAGTCGGGCGATCGCGGGTCGCGACGGGACCGCTTACGACGACACGGACGTGACGAGAGTCAGTGCGACTGACACTGGCGGTTCGCTCCGGTACGAGCTGGACGTAGTCACATCGGACGGGCGCGGAGAGGTGGCACCCTGGAATGCTGTTCGGTTGATATCTGGCGACGGCCAAACGGACGAACGGCCAGAACGTATCGCCCGGTTCCACGGCGGCGTCCACGTACCACAGGCCTCTGTCGGGGTTGAACTGCGGCCGGTAACCCAGCACCAGAACCTCGGGTGCTCCGGGCACGGATGCAAGAGGAAGGGTCGCAGGAGGAACGACAGGAAGGGCGTCAACGGGTCGGTCGTCGAGTCCCGTCGCACGCAAAAGGTTGTCGAGCTCCATGTGCATTGCTCGGTTTGAAACCTCTGCGCCGTCCCATATCGGGTCGGCACCCCATTGGCTGACCGGGTGCTTCAACGCGGTGGCGTCGTTGCCTCTGGGAGCGAGAAGCACGCCGAGCAGCTCGTCGGCCCCCGATGAGTACCAGGGCCGGTTCAAATAGATCCGCACTCCGGCACGCCGCCGCCGTCGGACTGCGACGGGTTGCTCGGGTTCGCCACCTACCTGCCACCGGAACAACGGAAGAATCGAATGGACCACCGGGGCTGCCGGACGTGCAGAGCTCGGGACCGAAATCTCGATTTCCGGTCCCACAACGCTTTGCCCGTCGTCGACCGGGTCCCCTGGCTTTGGCTCATTCGGTGGTGCAGGCTTAAGGCTGGCCGGGTCGAAGTATTCGCGAAAACGGGTGGCCGCTCGAAACCGAAGCCGGAAATTGTGATGACGTGTATCGCCGAGGCGCTGGATGGCCGAATGCAGCCATACCTGCCCAACCCCGGGGACGTCTACTTGGTGGTCGGTCGCTTCTCCGTAGAGAACGGCGAGATCCTCAACCTCGCGGATTGGCGAGGTGAAAGCGATTGCCTGAGTGCTTTGCTCATGGGGGACCGGCAGACTGAGGTTGTCGACGGGATCCACCCAACGTGCCTCCGCGGTGATCATCTCGGTGCTGGGCCCATGTACGTCGACCGCTCCCATGAAGTAGACGTCGGTGGAGCCCTCTCCGGCTCTCAAGGCCGTCAGTTTTGTGGGGCGTGGAGCCTCAAGTGGGCGAGGAACGGCGTGGACGAGGGTGACCTCGTCGTAGGGGGTCAGAGCCCAGAGCCATCCATCCGCAGCAGCGTTGGCGACGTCTTCGTTGTCGCGTAGCGCGGGCGGGAGATGACGCCACAACCCGAACAGATCGAGATCGGCGCGATCAAGTGAGGACGAGAGCCGGAACCGCTGAATATCTCCCGGCGGCAGCGCAATACGCAGAACATGTTCGTCCAACACACCCGAGAGAACGTCGGAGCCCCTTAGGACCAGCCGGAACGGTTGTCTGGTCGGCCAGTCGTCTGGATATGACGCGGTGAACCCCTCTGTGCCGAAGGGAAACGCGATGATTCGGTCGCGCCCTGCTTCCGGGAAGACGAGCGAGATTCCACTCGCCGCGACATCGGGTAGGTAGGGGAGTAGCAGCGCATCGGTGTCGTGGATCACGTACTGGCCGGCGGCGGGGGCTTCCCCGGCAGCCAGCGGCAGGTTCTTCAAAGTCGATGGTGGCACGGTCGGATCCGCAACCAGCGCGATTCCGCGCTGCGGCTCTAGATCGGTGGGATCGTCGATTTTCGGAACGCGTTTATCGAAAAACGTCCCCGCCTCTCGGACGGCAATTCCAAGGAGCTTGGCGTGATCAAGTGGATCGCTGGATCCGATCGCGTCATCGAAAGCTGAATGGAGCTCTGCTTCGCTCTGGCTCGTCTTGGGGGGTGCAAGGTGTCGCTGGCTTGTTCGTCGGTATCCGAGATTCTTGAAATCCTTCGCGTAGTCATCGGGTGGCAGAACTGTGATCTCGAGAGTCTTGGGATCTTGCGTGACGCCCGAGCGGATGACGAGCTGACGCAGGGATTCGCCGGCCGTAAAGCGATGTCGCGCCACAACGGCTGGAGGTTCGACCGGGTTCCATCGCAGGAACGGTCGCAGTGGCGACACGACTTGCAGAAGTTGTGTCGGCTCGTCGACGCCCGCTACATCATTGGCACCTGCCCGAGAAAGAATGACTGCATCGCGAAAGAGCGTGTCCGTAATGAAGGGGCGGCTCTCATCCACCGCTACTTCCCTGAAGGCCTCGGCGACCAGGGAGGCTCGGTCGGCGGTGATGTCGGGACTAACGCGAGAGCGACTCATCATCTCCGTTCGGCGATTGCGTAGTCGCGCCAGGACGACCCGTTCGAGCGACGGGTCCACGAGTACCTGAGAGAGATCAGGACCCCTCACCTCCTCGGGACCTTCCGTGGCGGTCAGTCGTCGTCGGAGGATGCTTGCGGCCGTTTCCGAACGCAACGCGGGCATCAAAGAAGGCGCGACTCGTGGCGAGGCAATGGTCGTGAGAGCGGACGACAGAGCCTCTTCCAAAGCCGGCGCGGCAGAGGGAGCCGGGCCCAGATCGTGACGTCGGGTATTGCCGGCGAGGTCTACGGCCCACGCCCGAAACGCGTAGGAGCGACCGTACCGGAGCCGTGGCAGCGATCCGGGCTCGACGCTTGACGTCACGATCAGTGGAGTGACGGGGTCGGGATCGGCATCCTGCTCTTCAACTATCTCCTCACCGTTGTCGTGACGAATCCGCTTGCCCGGCCGCGGCGCGCTGAGGCTCCAACCCTCCCACCCGAACACGGACTCGTGGACGTGGACGGGGCTCTTGTCGACGCCGGGGGTCTCGGTAGCGGTCGTGCCCTGGATGAACCCGTCCTCATCGAGGCCGCTAACGACGCTGCCCAGTTCCTGCACCTCGGCGTCGATACGTCGGGCGTGCAGAGTGAACCAGGCCTTGGCGTGCTCGTCCCAAACCTCGACGCGCATCCCCTGCGTGACGTCCTCGGTGTCGAGAAGAGGCTGATCGCCCGCCGCGACCTGTATCTGTAGTGAGCGCTGGTGATCGAGACGTTCTTGAGTCTTGAGGGCCTTTTGTTTGCGGGTGACCGTGAAACCAAGAGAACGCAAGGCCGAGGGGGCGGCGTGAACCGGGTCTTCGTTTTCCTCTACGCCCATGAGCCGGGGGATGCTCCAGACATAGCGATCGAGCTTGAGCGCGGTTCCGTCGGGATCTACATCCAGCAGACTGAACAACTCGGAGTCGCCGAGGCGAAGCCGGCCCCCGAGCCAGTCGGCGGTTCGTGGAACGGTGATGAGGTCATCGCCCGCCACTTGGCACCTGGTTCGAGAGGTTCGACAGACCGCCTCATCGCCCCGAACCACGACCCGCGCGGACAGCCATTCACTTTCTCGCAGTCGTTGGGGGTCGTCTGCCGCCAGATCAATGACGAGCCCGAGTCGCCGTTGCAGGCTTGGGTGGTCACCAACCAGTGAGCACCGCTCGTGGAAATCGGGTGAGGGTCGAGCAAGTGAAGCTGGGGTCGCTCCCTCGACCGGATGCTCCGAGTACGGCAGCTGCGATTCCGGTCGCTCGTAGAACCGGCGTGCTCGATGAAGCTGCATCGCGAACCGGGCGAAAGGGTTTTCCTCGCTGGTGATCGCCGCCTCGATGTCGCGCAGAGACATTGAAACCTCAGCCGGTTCGCCGGTTTCCCCGACCGCCGCGTCAAGCCCGCGAGTGATGACGGCCTCGTCGTATTCGCCGCGCTTCGTTTGCTCGACACCCAGCGATCCCATCATCTTGCCGAGGGGAAGATCGCTCGGCAACGGCGGAGAAGTGGGATCGGAGAAGATCGACGTCACGTGCATCAGCTTGGCCGCGTCGTGGATCTCGTCAGCAGCGAAGGTGCGCCAGTGGCGATCTGTGAAGTCGAGATCGCGAGGCGCACGAACGGGCGTGTCGCCAGGGAACAGCGCATCCCAAAGTTCCGTCGACAGGACGCCAAGTAGCGGCCGGACGTCTATCGGTCCCGCTTGATCGAAGAGTTCGATCGTCGCGTCGTGTTGCAGCAACTCCGTCCAATGGAAGAAGTAAGTGAAGCTGTCGAGAGGTCCTTCGTCGTCATCAGGCGTCAAGCGCGGCGCGATGAACAGCGAGACGTGAAAGTCGGCCTGGCTTGAGACCGAGTGGGGAAGCGCGATGGCGGTGAAGCTTTCGGTGGTCATGCTGCCTCTCCGGCGAAGGCGGCGCAGTACTCGGACCATGCCGGCGAAGTTCCGTCCGGAAGCACCATCACTTCCGCAAAGGTCGGATCGCCAGCAGAACCGGCAAAGCGCCGCTCCGCGGTGATCGTCACCGAGGCCGAAAAGACGAAGACTTCAACCTTGATCGTGAGCTGCGCGCGGCCGACCATTTTTCCGGTGTCGAACTCATAGTGGAGCTCGAGATAGAGCTCGATGGAGGCGGAAATCAGGCCGAGGACATCGACTTCACCGCGCAGCCGGAAGTACCCGGACAGAGATCCGGCGTCACCCTCCAGCCGCATGTAGATGCCGAGCATCGCGGAGATAGATCCCGACGCGACCCCGAAGTCCACGGCGAGAATTGCTCCCGCCTCCAGTCCGAGCTCGAGTACGTCGAGCCCGTCCGGGGAGAGCCGGAGAAGAAACCATCCGCCGCCGCCGATGAACGCCACGGCGAGCATAAAGGGACGCTCTCTTGTGCAGAAGTTGAACCCGACGGTGACGGCCTTGCCGAGAAATGGCACCTGGACATCGGCGCCAAGCGAGATGTTGGAGAGGTTGAAGACCCCGACGGCAACGTTGGGAAGACCGAGCGAGAAACCCGCCGACATACCTTCCGGAGTGACATCCAGGAAGGGCGGGTCGGAGAACCCATCGAAGGGAATTAACTCCTTGAGGGTTTCGACGAACGAAAGGAGGCCGACAAACTCGATGTCCTGCAGAACGACGTCGACATCGGGTTTGCCCGAGGAGCCGGCGTGGAACGAGAGGTGGTCGAACTTGAAGCGGACCAGCGGCTCGCCCGGCAGCAGGTGCAGCGTGAAGTCTTTGAGCTCGGCCAGAACCTCCACGTCCATCCCGTCTTTGGAGGCCCGTCCGTCCACCGCGAGAACAAGACTCCGCTCGCTCACTTCCAGGATCGGGTCGCTCGGATCCGGCCACGACGTCAGCTTGGGGGTCCACTCATAGCGGAAGGTCGCTTGAACTCCTCCGGTGGCGAGGCCGTTTAGGAACCGGAACACATCCTCGACGACATCGGCGGCATCGAGAATCTTTTGGAGAAGCTCCGCCAACTTAAGGAGTCGCTCCCTTATTAAAGGTGGGAGCTGAGGAGCGACCTCATTCATCTCACCGACGGCCGTTCGCAGGTTGTCGAGTGGATCTTCTAGAGCGTTGGTCACCTGTTGTTGCGTCGCCCCCGTCAGGGATGACAACTGCGCGAGGAGGTCGTTAACTGCGGTGGTAACGGTCGTCCTGAGGTTCTCGGCCGCGGCTAGGGCGTCTGCAGCCTGTTGTTGGAGCTCGGCGGCTTTCTGCGCGGCTCGTTGTTGGAGCCGGTGGGCCTCCGCGACCGCTTCATCAACGAACCGTTTCGCGCGCTCAAGGTCCGCCAGGAGACCTTCGATCCTGTCCAGGGCCTCGGACACCACATCCGGCGCGTCGTCGAGATCAACTCCTGCGGCCTCGAGCAGATCGGTCAACTTGACGATGCCGAACAGCTTGGGGGCCGCGCCGGATAGAAAGGCGACCGGATCAAATCCACCTTGGGCCGTCTCCACTATTTCCCCGACCGTGCCCTTGACGCGAGACAGGCCGGCTATCGGCAGGTTCGGCTGGAGAAAGCCTCCCGCCCGATCGCTGCCCGCCGACGGATTGGCCCCAAACGACAACTTGGGAGGCGTTGGCAGTTCTGCCCAGATCTCCCCGACGTTCTGCGAACCTCCGAATCCGTTGACCAGGTAGGTCTCGCTGTATTTGATCGAGACGGCGTCGACGGGAGAGAGGCGTTGGACGACAGGGATCTCGACCGATGCCTCGGTGAGCCTCGGCTGAGATGTCCCCACCAACGCTTCTCCGTCGAAGTGCAAATTGAATGTGGGGGAGACTGTGTCGCCGCCTTTGGACACCGGAGCGAACGCGATGTCCTGCCCGTCGGCACCAACGGAGCTCGCATCGTCGGTTCGGTAGAACTCTTCGACTTCGGTCTGGTTTTCCTCGCTGCTGAAATGCTCTGCCACCCATAACAGCGGGGTCACAAGTCGCACCTGCCGGCCCTCGTGGTCGATGCAGTGAAGGACGAACCGGAATCGCTCGCTGTCGACCATGGGGAAGAAGTAACTGTTTTGAGCGTTGCCGGGGTCGGGAAAGAGAGTCGGCGTCACCAGCGGGGTGACTGTCACCTCTGTAAAGGGCAGATCTCGTTGAGCGTAGATCTTCATCGGCTCGCTGATAGCGAGGAACTTCCGTTGGTACAAGCCGGCGACCGAAGGCGCGGCGTCTTTCATCTTTCGTTCGGTGAGCTTGACGAGCGTCGCTCGGTGCCCGAACGGATAGAGGTAGCCCGGATACATGACCCTGACGTACTGGTCCCGGCCCATGGGAGCGAGATGGTCCCACCGGAGGATCGACGCAATTTGCGACTCGGAATATGGAAGCGTCGTCCAGGTTCCGTACAAGTCGAGCCAGGCCCCGAGCGATGAGAGCCACAGGGCCTCGACGTCAATGGGCGCTGGTGTCAACAAATCATTGTTGTCTGCGACCCACGTCTCTGAACTCTGCCTTACGAGCATGTGCCGGTCGGCTCCGTCGAGTGAGGTGCGGAACGGATCGTCGACGTGTGCCGCTGCTTTGAGGTCTTGCCAGTCGGGAAAGGCCGTGTTCGTTCCCTCGAAGATCGCGGGACCCTCGCGATCTCGAGCCCACACCGCTCTAATGATCCGCTGCGAGTTCGCGCGCTCGTCGACGGTTGCCGCGTCGTCGGTCTCCTCGCGCACTCCGAGCCTCGTGTGCCATAACTCAACGCGGTGAGGGGCGTCTTTCGCCGGCACGGGCTGCGAGGAATGATTCCAACCACCCTGGGGGCTCGGTGAGATCACGAGGCGATAAGGGGCTTCAATCCCCGTCTCGAACGGCTCGGGGGGGCGAGTCAACGTCGGTCGCGGGCGCGGTCGTATGACGAGATCGGGTCGGATCAACCCGGTTCGGCCGCCAAGGTTGACGACCGAATGCTCATCGTCTCCGATCCGAATTGAACCGAGCGCCCCGGCTTCACCGAGATCGATCCCCGAGACCGACGTACCGGCTCTGGTCGCCAAGATCGATCGAATCAGCCGCCCCTCCCGTGCAAGCGCCGACAGTCCCGAGGCCGTTTCAACATCTGGCACGTCGA
>JALZEK010000170.1 GCA_030862065.1 Actinomycetota bacterium
AACCAGGCTCTGGTCGAGGCGGTGAGCCGCGAGGGGGCCAACTGGTTTGACTCGAAGCTGCGCGAGATCGGAGCCCACGCCGGTGGGGAGCCACTGCGATGGGGAGCCGAGGCCAACGAGAATCCCCCGACCCTCAAGACCCACGATCGTTTCGGACACCGCATCGACGAGGTCGAGTTTCATCCCTCCTGGCATCGCATGCTGAACTTCGCCGTGGCCCACGCAGTGCACTCTCTTCCGTGGATCGACGAGCGCGAGGGCTCTCACGCGGCCCGAGCCGCGCTGATGCTCACGCTCAGCGAGGTCGAGTCTGGAACGGGATGTCCGATCTCGATGACCTACGCGGCCGTCCCGGCCCTCAGGGCTCAGCCGGAGGTCGCCGCGGAGTGGGAGCCCTTTCTCACGTCTACCGTCTACGACCCTCGCCTGGTTCCCCTCGCCGAGAAGCGCGGCGCCCTTTGTGGCATGGCCATGACCGAGAAACAGGGAGGCTCCGACGTCCGGGCAAACACCACCTACGCCCGTCCCCTTTCCGGCGGGGGATCGGGAACTCCATACGAGATAACCGGACACAAGTGGTTCTGCTCGGCCCCCATGTGCGACGCCTTTTTGGTGCTGGCTCAGACGGACTCGGGCCTCAGCTGCTTTTTGCTCCCTCGCGTTCTGCCCGACGGTTCACGCAACGGGTTCCACATCCAGAGGCTGAAGGAAAAGCTCGGGAACCGATCGAACGCGTCGAGCGAGGTCGAGTTCCACGAAGCGTGGGCGGTGATGGTCGGAGACGAGGGCCGCGGGGTCAACACCATCATCGAGATGGTCAACCACACGCGGCTCGACTGTGTCCTCGGTTCCGCGGGGCTGATGCGCCGGGCAGTGGCCGAAGCCACCCATCACGCGTCTCACCGCGCCGCGTTCGGAAAACTTCTCGTCGATCAACCCCTCATGAAGAACGTCCTCGCGGATCTTTGCGTGGAATCCGAGGCCGCGACCGTCACCGCGATGCGTCTGGCGCGGGCATTCGACGAAAGCGGCAACGATGACCGCGAGAGACTCCTCAAAAGGATGGCCACCGCCGTATCCAAGTACTGGATCTGCAAGAGCGCAACATGGCACGTGGGCGAAGCCCTGGAGTGCCTCGGAGGAAACGGCTACGTCGAGGAATCGGCGATGCCCCGGCTGTACCGAGAGACTCCCCTCAACTCCATCTGGGAGGGGTCGGGGAACGTGAACTGCCTCGACGTCCTCCGGGCGCTGGCGCGAAACGCGGGGTCGTTCGAAGCGTTTTTCGAAGAAGTCGAATCGGCCTCCGGACTCGGCCGCGACGATTTCGATTCGTACGTCTCGGCGCTGAAGGACGAGTTCAAGGATCCGGATCAAATGGAGGCGCGCGCCAGAGTTCTCGTGGAGAGAATGGCCATCGCGCTTCAAGCATCGTTGGTGCTTCGGTTCGGAGACCCACTGGTGGCAGACGCGTTTTGTCGCTCCCGGTTGACCGGAGACCACGGACGCGCTTACGGGACGTTGCCGGCCGATCTCGACTTCGATTCGATCATTGACCGGCACCGTCCGAAACTATCTACTAATTGAGCGACACCTCCAGGATGTGCTCGTCAGTTCCTCTGATGACTTTTACCTCGAGCCTTGACGCCGCTCCCTCGAGCGCGTCGAACAGGACGTCGAAGTCGACCAGCTTCTTTCCCCCGGCCTCAACCAGAAGATCCCCCTCCCTGATACCCGCGCTGGCGGCGGGCGAATCGTCCTCGACCACCCGAACCAACAGGCCATCCTCAGGGGCCAGGCCCACGGCCTGTCTCAGGTTGCGCGCCACGTGCGAGGGAGCCAGACCGACGCCGAGACGCGGCCGAGCCGGGGTTTCTCCGCGCGCCAGGGAGTCGGCAATCTGGCGCAGCGAACCGTCTGCGGGAATGGCGAGGTAGAAGCCCTCCCCCAGCCTGTTGGTGTTCAGACCGAGAAGTCTCCCCTCGCCGTCGACGATCGGACCGCCAGAGGAGCCGGGCAAGAGCGGCGCCGTGTGCTCGATGCTTCCCGCGATGCGGCGTCCTCTCGGCCCCCGGAAGCTCCGCTGGGTTCCCGAGACGAACCCGGCAGTCACTCGAAGCCCCCTCCCTCCAGGGTTCGACAGCGCGAATACAACCGCTCCGATTTCTAGGTTGGAGTCACCCGGGACCCATTCGACGCCCCCCGGGCCGCCCTCGATCGACACGACCGCGACGTCCCGGTCGATATCGGATCCGAGCAAGGTGCCGGTCGTGACCGTCCCGTCGGAAAGGGTGACGGTGACCTGCTCCCGCCGGACGTTGTGAGCGTTGGTCAGAACCCTTCCCTCGCCGAGCAATATCCCCGATCCCACTCCCCACCGCTGGCCGAGGCCGACCACGAAATCACCGGCCCGATCGGCGACCTCCCGAATGGCGCGGCCCGTGTCGTCGAGCGTAGTCACCTTGTTTACCCTCCCTCCGTAAAGTAACTTGTCGATTGCAAGTTACTACTACCCCCTGGGAAAGGGCAACCGGCGACTTACGATGATCGGCGTGACGGAGTCACCTTTGGCCCGGGCCGCGGAGATGGTCGGCGACCGCTGGTCCCTGCTCCTGGTCGAGGCCTTGCTGGCGGGCCCGAGGCGGTTCAACGACCTTCTCGGCGGGATCGAGGGCATCGCCTCGAACGTCCTGTCCCAGCGTCTCAAGCACCTCGAGCGCGACGGCGTGGTCGTGGCTCGCCCCTACTCCAGGCGCCCGGTTCGTTCGGCCTACGAACTCTCCGCCTCCGGCCGTGAACTCGCCGGGGTGTTGCGTCTGCTCGCTCATTGGGGGTCGGCGCGCTTCAAAGAGGCGGAGCCACTCCGCCACGTCCCCTGCGGGACCCCGATGGAAGCGAGGTGGTACTGCCCCACCTGCGCGGCCGTCGCCGAGGAGGACCCCGCGGCGCAGCTCCGCTTCATTTAGGTACAAGTTCGCTCCGTTTAGTCTTTCCAATCTCGCCGCCCGCCCTACGAGTTGGGGGACAGCAGTGACCGAAGAGCTTCTGGAACAGAAACCGGAGGTCATCTCTTACGACCGCCTCTACAGGCTCTGGGAGCAGAGCAACTGGAGCGCGACCGACATCGATTTCTCGCAGGACCTTCAACACTGGAACGATGTCTTCGACGAGCAACAGCGGGAGGCCGCTCTCTGGAACTACGCGATGTTCCTGGTCGGCGAGGAGGCGGTGGCCCGGACCCTTTCTCCCGTTCTCGACGCGGCCCCCGACCACGCGCAGAAGATCTTCCTGACGACCCAGATTGTGGACGAGGCCAGACATCACGTCTTCTTCGACCGCTTCATGAGGGAGGTCGCGAGCAAGGGGAAAGACACCAAGTCCACCCTCGAATCGGTCGACTCCTATCTGACGTGGGGTTTTCGGCAAGTCTTTGGGGAGCTTGACCGCGTCACCGACGAGCTTCGAAAGAAACCACACGATCGGGCCCTGCTCGCGCAGAGCCTTGCCCTTTACCACGTCATCATCGAGGGCACCTTGGCGGTGCCGGGCCAACACTTCATTCAGAGGTATCTGAAGAAACTCAGTCTTCTTCCGGGTTTCTCGGAGGGGATCAACAATGTCTCGCGCGATGAAGCGCGTCACGTCGCATTTGGAATCAAGTTTCTCGGTGATTTGATTCGATCCTCGAGCGAATGTCGGGCCGCCGCCATCGAGATGTGGGATCGGGTTCTTCCGTGGAGCGCCGGCGTTTTCATCCCGCCAAATTTCAATCGCCAATACGTCGAGTGCTTCGACTTCACGTTGATCGACATATTCGCGTTCGGGACCCGCTCCTTCATTACCAAGGTGAAGCGCCTGGGAATCGACCCGGCGGAGATCCAATTGCTTTCGAGGGAGGACCCCGACGAGAGTTACGAGGAGAGAGCGCGCCGGGCGTGGGTCCTTATCGAATCGGGGGTTATCGGCGACGACCGCAGGGAGCCTCGACTGAAACCCGAGGCCTACGAGATCATCTTCGAAGGGATGGCGCGGGCGCTCAACCTCGAGGTGGCGCGCACCCTGGAAGGGCCCATCGAGTGGAACTTCACCGACGCAGACCCCTGGCACATCGTCGTCGTCGACGGACACGCCGAGGCAAAACCGGGCCGAGCCGGTCGCCCGGCGGTCACATTCACATCGAGTTCCTCGGAGTGGGCCAAGTTCGCGGTGGGCCGCACCGATCCGAGATGGGCAGTCCTGAGCAGAAAGCTCAAAGTCAAGGGCTGGCTGAAAGCCAAGGGCCGACTACCGAAGCTATTCGGCTGAACGGGGTGGCTGCCAACCCCGAGGCTCTACGAATCGCTCTACTCACGTATCGAGGCAGTCCATACAGCGGAGGTCAGGGCGTCTACACCCGCTACCTCGCGGGAGCGTTGACCGACCTGGGCCACATCGTCGACGTGTACTCAGGACCGCCCTACCCCGATCTGGACGAACACGTTCCGCTGGTGAAGGTCTCGAGCCTCGACCTCTATCGGCGCGACGACCCTTTCCGGCGCCCGGCTCGCGACGAGTTCCGCACCCCCGTGGACGCGCTGGAATACGCGCTCATGTGCACGGCGGCATTTCCGGAACCCCTGACGTTTTCATTGCGCGTCGCTTCGGCCCTACGACGAATCTCAAATCGGTACGACGTCGTTCACGACAACCAGTGCCTCGGGTACGGGCTCTTGGCGATCGAGCGGATGGGGCTCCCGGTCGTCGCGACCGTCCACCATCCGATCCCGCTCGACAGAAAGTTGGATCTCGCGAACGCCCCTTCTTTCAAGAAGAAGGTCTCTCTTCGCCGCTGGTATTCGTTCTGCCGCATGCAGGGGCGCGTCGCCCGCCGGCTGCGCGGGATCATCGCCGTCTCGGAGGCAGCGGGTCGGGACACCCAAAAGAAATTTCGGGTACGGCCCGACCGGATCTCGGTGGTGCACAACGGAGTCGATTCGGAGCTCTTCAGGCCGCTTCCAGAAGTGGCGGCGCGACCTGGAAGCATCATCACCACCGCTAGCGCCGACGTCCCGCTCAAGGGATTGATCTACCTCATAGAGGCCGTGGCGAAGCTGAATACCGAACGCGACGTCGAACTTGTCGTAATCGGAAGGGCGCGCAGCGCAGGTGCCGTTGAAACGGCGATCAAAAGACTGGGTATTGAAAATATCGTTCGATTCGAGAACTCGGTCGAGCCTCTGCGGCTGACGCGTTTGTTCGCGGAGGCGGAGGTGGCCGTCGTCCCCTCGCTCTACGAGGGCTTTTCGCTTCCGGCAGTAGAGGCGATGGCCTGCGCGGTCCCGCTCGTGGCGACCACAGCCGGCGCCTTGCCCGAGGTCGTGGGCCCGGACGGTCAAGCGGCCAGGCTCGTATCGCCCGGCAATCCCGAGGAACTCGTCGCGGCCGTGAAGCAGGTTTTGGACGACCGGGCTATGCGACAACGAATGGGAGACGCCGGGCGCCGCAGGGCCTTGGAGCGGTTCACCTGGCACCGGGCGGCCGAAGCGACGGTGGACGAATACCGGAGAGTCCTGACGTGCTGACGGTCGACTACGACAGACTGCGCATCTCTCCGGGAGAGTCGGTTCTGGACCTTGGTTGTGGCGGGGGCCGGCACACCTTCGAGGCCCTCGTGAGAGGAGCGACGGTCACGTCGGTCGATATCGACGGGGCTGTCCTGAAGGACGTGGCTTCGATGGTGACGGCTCTGCGGACGGAGGGAGAGATATCGAAGCAGGTCAAATCTCATTGTGTGAACGCCAGTGCTCTCGCGCTTCCGTTTGCGAATAACTCGTTTGACGTCGTGATCGCTTCGGAGGTGATGGAGCACATCACGGACGACCACGCGGCCTTCTCGGAACTGGCCCGGGTGTTGAGGAAGGGAGGCCGAGCGGCCGTAACCGTCCCGAGGTGGTGGCCGGAGAGATTGTGCTGGGCGCTGTCGTCCCAATACCACATGCAGGCGGGAGGTCACGTCCGCATCTACCGACGAGGAGAGCTCGTGGGCGGGCTCGAGGCATCCGGGTTATCCGTGACGGACACGCATCACGCGCATGCTCTCCATTCCCCCTATTGGTGGCTCAAGTGCGCCTTCGGGATGAAGAGCCAGTCGCGCATCCCCGCGATCTATCACCGTTTCCTGGTCTGGGACATAGAGCATCCCAATCGGTTCGTTCGACGCGCCGAGCGCGCGCTGAATCCGGCTCTGGGTAAAAGCCTCGTCGTCTACGCGGCCAAAGGTCCATGACTGAACCAAGATTTGCTTCCGTGTTGAGTTCCGGCGATATCGCGACCACGGTGGAGTCCATCGCCCGCGCCCAGCTCCGAGACGGATGCATCCCTTGGTTCGAGGGAGGGCACGCCGATCCCTGGGACCACGTCGAGGCAGCCATGGCGCTCTCGGTCGGCGGGTGCACCGACGAGGCGGAGGGTGCCTACGACTGGCTTGCCAAGACGCAGCGACCGAACGGCTCGTGGCCGGCCAAGGTCGTCAGGGGCCGCATCGCAGACGAAACTCTCGACGCGAATTTCTGTTGCTACGTCGCAACCGGCGCCTACCACCATTGGCTTGCGACAAAGGACATCGTGTACTTGACGCGCATGTGGCCCGTCGTCGAAAGAGCGGTCGACTTCGCCCTCGACTTACAGGCCGAGTGGGGAGGCATCTTCTGGGCGCGCGACGCAAAGCAGAAGCCCTGGCCGGCCGCGCTCCTCACGTCGTCTTCCAGCATTTATCTGAGCCTCCGGTGTGCAATCGCAACCGCCGAGATCCTCGGCTGCGAGCGGCCGGACTGGGAACTTTCGCTTTCACTGCTGGCCTCGGCGATCCGGGATCGGGAGCTCAAGTTCGCCGACAAGAAACGCTTCTCGATGGATTGGTACTACCCGATCCTGAGCGGAGCGCTGGACCATGTCACCGCCCGGCAAAGGATCGACGAACGCTGGGATGTGTTTGTGGTTGACGGGTTGGGCATTCGATGCGTATCCGATCGTCCGTGGATCACCACCGCCGAAACATGCGAGTTGGTCCTCGCTCTCGATCGGGTGGGCCTCACCGCCGAAGCGATCCAGATGTTCACGTGGGTCCAGTACCTGAGGGCACCCGACGGCTCCTACTGGACGGGGGCAACCTTCCCGGACGGTGTACTGTGGCCCCGCGAGCGAACGACCTGGAGTGCGGCCGCCGTCGTGCTTGCCGCGGACGCACTCTCGCACGCGTCACCGACGTCGGGGCTTTTCCGGGGCGTGGGTTTGCCGGCTCCGTTGGACCTCTCAGAACCCATCGCCGACGCGCTGTAGAACTCGCAGGCTTCCCTCGGCCTCCACCTCTCGGAACGCGTCCGACTCGAGCGCGCGCACATAGATGTCGAACGGCGGGCGACCGCCCTTCGCTGGGTCCGGGAAGACATCGTGGATGACCAATAGTCCTTCACCGACGACGTGAGGAGCCCACCCCTCGTAATCGGCATCGGCGGTTTCGGGAGAGTGTCCCCCGTCGATGAAGACCATCCCCAATGAAGTGCCCCACCACTTCGCCACGTCGGCGGATCGGCCGACGATTCCGATCACGACGTCCTCGAGTCCAGCCGCGCTGATCGTTCGTCGAAAAAAGCCCAGCGTGTCGATATCTCCCGTCGCCGGATCGACAAAGCGTGGATCGAAGAACTCCTCGCCCGGCTGATGCTCTTCGGAGCCTCGGTGATGGTCGATTGAAAACAACACCGTCGAGGTGACGCGCGCTGCGGCCCCCAGGTATATGGCCGACTTGCCGCAGTAACTTCCGATTTCGAGGAGAGGTCCGATTCGTCCCCCTCGGACTCCGGCCTCGTACAGAGCCAGCCCCTCTCGTTCGGGCATGAAGCCGACCGCCGCCTTCGCGGCCTCGGCGAGCTGCGCATCCATTCCGCCGTGCATCCGTTCTATCCTGCCCGACGGCCCGACCAGAGGAAAGGAAGAAAACTGGCCGTCGTCTTGGGTCTCCTCGCTTCACTCGCGTATGGCGGAGCCGACTTTCTCGGCGGCCTGGTCAGTCGACGAACAGGCGTGTTCACGGTCGTGCTCGTTTCCCAGGCTTCGGGAACACTCCTTTTGATCGGGTCACTCCCCTTCTTGATAGAAGGTGCGCCCACCACGAGATCGTTCGGGTGGGGAGCCGCCGCCGGCGTGGCCGGAGCGATGGGAGTGAGCCTGCTCTTCCGAGGACTCGCCGCGTCCAGGATGAGCACAGTCGCCCCCATAACGGGAACTGTGGCGGCGGCGGTACCCGTCATCTTCGGATTGGCAATCGGAGAAAGACCGAGCGGGATAGCTCTTACCGGAGTGTTCATCGCCATGGTGGCCGTCGCTCTCGTTTCATTGGGATCGTCCGAGGATGACGCGCATTCGGCAACCATCGGTTCTTCGGGAATCCCGGAGGCACTTGGCGCCGGCGCGGCATTTGGGTTGTTCTTCGTTCTTCTCGACAGGGCGGGAGAGGCTACCGGCCTGTGGCCGCTGGTGGGGGCGCGGGCTGGGTCGCTGCTGTTCATACTGACAGCGGCATTGGTTACGAGGTCCGCGCTCAAACCGCCGGCGGGGACGGGCGTGGCGATCGTTGTCTCGGGAGTGCTCGACGTGTCGGCCAACCTCTTTTACTTACTGGCGGCACAACGCGGACTCCTCGCTATCGCCGCGGTTTTGACTTCGATGTACCCAGCAACGACCGTGGTTCTGGCGAGGGTGGTACTGGGAGAACGGATGACGCGTCCACAGCTCGGAGGGCTTGTGTGCGCCGCCATCGGCATTGTTCTGATCGCGTCGCCCTGATCGTATTTCTCGCAGCGCACAAAAAAAGAGGGCCCCATTCGGGGCCCTCTTTTCTTAAGTCGGTGTGGTCAGATCTTGATGGTGCCGAGCTTTAGCCTCTGGCCCTGACGAAGGACGAAACTGAGTCTCTTTTTGCCGCCCTTTCCGGAGGCGGTAAAGGTGTATTTCTCGACCTTCGCCCTCTTTCCGGGCAACGGGGGCCTGATGCTCGGCGGCAGATGCCAGGTGAAGGCCCCAGACTTGCCGGTCTTCATCGAAGTCTTGATCGTCTCGATGTAGACCTTCTTGTTCTTGTGTTCCCGAGTAATCGGGGTCGCGATCTTCTTCGTGATCTGAAGCTTCGCGGGACCCCTCGCACCGACCACTCGACCGCTGACGACGCCGTGCACATCGCTGTTGAGCGCGGCCTGAGCCCCGTACATGAACGCCTTCATGACTCCGGGCCATTCCTTGCCCACGCAATTGGCTTCGCATCCCGAGTACGCCGGGTGGAACGCCAGACCGTGCTCGAAGGTGTAACTCGGAATCCCCAGGGTGCCGTAGCCCCAGTCGCTCGTGGTGCCGGTTGTCGGGTAGAGCTGAATTCCTTTGATGTTTTGGTATCCCCCCATGGCCTTTGCCATCTTGGCGCCCAGCTTGAAGAGGTAGCGCTCGTCGGGCGAGTTCAGGTACGTATCGCCCCACGGCCTGAGAACCAACCTCGAGTACGTGTGGTTGGTGACGATCGATGTCACGTTATTCGACAACACCGTTTTCTCGACGTTGCGGCTCTCCGGCTCTGAGAAGGGCGCCTCGCCGTGATGAGTCTGGGAGTGGACGTCTGCCGAGGCGCCGGGTCCACCCCAGAGCCATGAGTAGTTGCGGTTGGGGTCCACACCGTAGGCGTCGGGGTTCTTCTGGGCGCCCGGAACGGTCGCTCCGGTGAACGACCGCCGGTTCTTCCTCCAGTAGCCCTCGCACCCGGCGAGGCTGCAGGGGGTCGCGTGAACGGTGTCGACGTTGCGCTGCTGCGCCAACGGAGACGAGCGCGAGTAGTCAAACCCGTCGGGATTCACGATCGGGATGATGACCGCCCGGCCCTTCTTCAGGAACTGTGTGACCTGCTTGTTCTTGCCGAAACCTTCGACCAGGTAGTGGGCAAAGATCATCGGGTACTCGGCCGCCGGCCACTCACGGGCGTGGTGCAGTCCGTCGACGTAGTAGGTGGGACGGCCGTCCTGCCTCTTGACGTTCGCCGCGATCTCCAAGCCATAAACGGTTCGGCCCTCAAGTGTCTTGTGCGGCGCCTTGAATACCTTTACGAGCTTCGGGTTCTTCTTGGCAAGCTGCTTCATTTCGGCGCTGTA
>JALZEK010000088.1 GCA_030862065.1 Actinomycetota bacterium
GTCAGGTTGTCCGGCATTGAAAAAGTCATATGAGTCGACCTCGTCGATTAGGCCGCGCGACCGACGGCCGAACTCGCCCGTCCAGTGCGCGCTTTTTGTTTGGGATCAGAACGCTACCCGTTTCGGCGCCCTTCCATCGCCGGTGGCGGCGCAAGAAGGTGGAGGCTTATCGGCCGGGTGGGCCCGGGCGGCGGTCGCGTGGAGTATGCAAGCCGGGCGCGCACCGGCAGGCTTTAGAGTCGGCTCATGGAGAGCGCGTACGACTTCAAGGCAATCGAGGATCGCTGGAAGGACAAGTGGATCAGATCAGGCCAGTGGTCTGGGCCCGACTTTCCGGACCCCGAAACGAAGCGCTATCTCGTTACCATGTTTCCGTACCCGTCCGGGGATCTACACATGGGTCACGTCGAAATCTTTTCGATTCACGATGCCTACGTTCGCTTCATGCGAATGCAGGGTCATGAGGTCTTGAATCCGATGGGGTGGGACGCCTTTGGATTGCCGGCGGAGAACGCGGCCATCCAAAGGGGGATTCACCCGAAGAAATGGACTTACGACAACATCGACAAGCACCGCTCATCGATGCAGCGGCTCGCTTACTCGTTCGACTGGGATCGGGTCTTCTTCACGTGTGACCCCTCTTTTTACAAGTGGAACCAGTGGTTCTTCGCCCGTCTGTACGAGCGAGGTCTTGCGTATCGGAAGGAGGCACCCGCCAATTGGTGCCCAAAGGATAAGACCGTCCTGGCAAACGAACAGGTCATAGCGGGCCGCTGCGAACGCTGCGGCACGCCGGTGGTGAAGCGGAATCTGACGCAATGGTTCTTCAAGATCACCGACTACGCCGACCGGCTCCTCGACGACATGGAACTAAACGAGGGCTGGACGGAGCGGCTGAAGATGTTGCAGCGGAACTGGATCGGTCGCTCGACGGGGGCCGAGGTCGAGTTCGAGATCGAGGATCGATCCGAGCCGATCACCGTATTCACGACGAGGCCCGACACGTTGTGGGGCACGACCTTTTTCGTTCTTGCTCCCGAGCATCCTCTCGCCGAGGAACTCGTCGCCGGCACGAGATACGAACCCGACCTGGAGGCGTTCAAAGAGGAGGTCGGTCGGCTCTCCGAGATAGACCGTGCCGCCGTCGACCGACCCAAAAAGGGCATGTTCCTCGGGAAGCACGCGATCAACCCGGTCAACAAAGAGCGAATCCCCATCTGGGTCGCGGATTACGTGCTCATGGAATACGGGACCGGAGCGATCATGGCGGTCCCCGCCCACGATCAGAGGGATTTCGAGTTCGCTCGGCAATACGACCTCGAGATCAGGGTGGTGATTCAGCCGGAGGGCCGCACGATCGATGCCGAGTCCATGACCGAGCCGTACCCGCACGACGGAGTAATGGTCAACAGCAACGACTTCGACGGAACTCCGGCATCGGAGTCCGTGCGGAGGGTCACCGAGTGGTTGGAGGAGAAGGATCTGGGCCGAGGCGCCGTCAACTACAGGATCCGTGATTGGTTGATCAGTCGCCAACGCTACTGGGGCACTCCCATCCCCGTCGTCTTCTGTCCCAATTGCGGCGAGGTTCTCGTGCCCGACGACGAGTTGCCGGTGGAGCTGCCCGAAGAGGCCGATTTCCAGCCGACCGGAGAAGCCTCGCCTCTCGCTACGGTCGAGGCCTGGGTCAACACGAGCTGTCCCAAATGCGGAGGTCCGGCCAAGAGGGAGACGGACACGATGGACACGTTCGTCGACTCCTCGTGGTATTTCCTTCGTTATCTCGACCCGCACAACGACGAGGCACCTTTTGATCCCGCTAAGGCGAACGCGTGGATGCCGATGGACCAGTACACGGGCGGGATCACTCACGCCGTGATGCACTTGATCTACGCGCGCTTTTTCCAAAAGGTGCTCATGGACATGGGAATGGTCGATATGCCCGAGCCGTTTCCGAGGTTGCTCAACCAGGGCATGGTCACGATGGGCGGCAAGGCGATGTCTAAGTCGCGCGGCAACATCGTCGAGCCGCTTGAGGCGTTCGACCTCTACGGCGCCGATGCACTACGTATCTACATTCTCTTCTCGGGTCCTCCCGAACAGGATTTCGACTGGCCGGCCGAGGGGGTCACCGCGATCGGCCGCGTCGCCAGCCCCTGGCTGCAGCGAGTGTGGCGGCTCTGCGAAGACAACCGCGACGTCGTAGCGGTCGGCGACCTCGCTCGGGGCCCTGCCGACGAGCAACTGCGTAGACGTATACACCGCACGATCAAAGTCGTCACGGAGGACTTCACGCGGTTCTCGTTCAACACCGCCATCTCGCGTCTCCAGGAGCTGGTCAACGATGCTTACCGCTACCGCCAGGTCGGCGGGGGCCACCCCGGAGTTATTCGAGAACTCATCGAGGTGCTTTTGAAGCTTCTCGCGCCGCTGGCTCCTTACCTCTCGGAGGAGCAGTGGCACCGGCTCGGCCGCGAAGACTCGATCCACGAGCAGCCGTGGCCCGAATTCGACCCCGAACTTGCCGCCGAGGAGAGTGTGACGATGGTCGTTCAGGTGAACGGAAAGGTTCGGGACACGATCGAGGTGCCGGTCGACATCTCGGAGGACGAGATGGTTAAGAGGGCCCTTGCCTCGGAGAAGGTGAGGGGCTACTTAAACGGTAAGGATCCGGCGAAGGTCATCGCGAAGCCGCCGAAACTGCTGTCACTGGTCGCCTCGCGCTAACGCCGACTGGTCGTCTGACCGGACATATTCCGCACCGGCGACCACTCGACGACGTTGGAGCTAAAAGATCTCCGGGCACCAGGGCATACGCGGGGTCGCGAACAAGGAGTCGAATCGTGCGACCGCCCCGGATACGAGTTCACGAATCCGCGCCGCGCCGGCGAGTTCCGCAAGCGTCGTTCCGCCGAGATAGACCGCTCCGAGATCGGAGGCCCCCATACCGAGTTCCGGCTCCTCATCGGTCCTTGAGACCCTTCCTCCCTCCGTCGACCCCTCGAGCGCCCAGACACCATGGTTCTGACTGCAGATCGGATCCGACAGCTCGAAGACCACGCGTCCCCGTTCGGCATATGTCCTCGCCTCGAGGGCCTGCACGAGATCGACGATGCGCAGCCACAGCCCGTCGCGCAGGTTGAGTCGAAGCCGGCGCGGCTCGACCAACCACCACTTCAACGGATGGTCGACCTGCAGATGCGAGCAACTGATCCTGGCTACGAGGTCGAGGCCGAGAATGAATCTCCACAGCTCGCGGGTCTCGGTCGGGCCCCGAGCGATGGCCTCGACCACCTCTGCGGTCCCGTTGTGGATTCCATCGTCGCCCC
>JALZEK010000089.1 GCA_030862065.1 Actinomycetota bacterium
TGGCACAGACCGAGCGCAAGCACTGGAAACACCTCTACGAGGAGATCGTCGCCACCGAGATCTGCTGCGGTTGCTCCGCGTGCATCGTGGCTTGCCCCCACAAGGTCCTCGAGTTCAACGACTTCGATCCCGTCCAGGTCGACGGCAACTCACCCTTCGACAACTGCACCCATGGAGAGCAGGGATGCTCGTTGTGCGCGATGGCGTGCCTGCGGCTCGAGCCGGCCCTGAATCTCATCGAGAGCTCGGTTCACGGCACCCGCCGGACGGAGGATCAGCCCGAGGGCCCCTACCGGTCCAAGGCCCTCGTCCGGGCGACCGATCCCACGATCCTGACCCGGGGTCAGGACGGGGGAGCGGTGACCGCGTTGCTGGCGTGGGCCCTCGAAACTGGTGAGCTCGACGGAGCGGTGGTGGCGGCTCCCTCCGAAGACGTGGCCTGGCTCGACGAACCGAAGCTCGTCAGATCGAAGGAGGAGCTGCTCGCCACCGCCGGCTCCCGCTACACCTACTGCGCCACCCCGTTGGGTCTGCGTCAGGTGGCGGCGGCAAAGCTCAAGAGCGTCGCCCTCGTCGGGGTGTCGTGCGAGTCGACGGCGGTCCGGCAGCTGGCAGCTGAGGGCATCAAGCGGTGGGTGCGCCCGGTCAAGCTGGTGGTCGGGCTCATGTGCTGCGAGACCTTCGACTACGAGGCCTTCATGATCGGAAAGGTCGAACAGGAGCGAGGCATCCCCCTGAACGACATCAAGAAGATCAACGTCAAGGGCAAGGTCATCGTCACTTTGAACTCGGGTGAGGACATCGACATCCCCCTGAAGGACGCGCGGCCCTACGCCAACGAGTGGTGCCATCACTGTCCCGACTTCGCGGCCGAGCACGCCGACCTCTCCTGTGGGGGGCTGGGGATGGAGGGGTGGACGATGATCCTCGCGCGCTCCGAGAACGGCGAGGACTTCCTGAACAGAGCGGTCGAGGCGGGCGTTGTCGAGCTGCGGGCCGCCGAGGAGATGCCGAAGGCCCTCGAGGTGATGGACCGCCTCGCCCGCAAGCAACGAGAGCGCATCAACCCGTCGGATCCGCATGCCTCCACCCGCTGGCCGACCGAGCAAGCGCTTGCCGCTGCTCGCTCCGCCCCCGACGCTTAAACCGAGCCTTTACTCGGTCCGCTTTCGCTGGTTATCTTCTTTTCGAAGAGACATCGGCTGAGAGGAGGCACCACCCAATGCTCGACAGGAGCGTGACCAAAATCGGAGCCATGGCCGCCATGGTCGGCGCGGTACTGGCCCTCGGGTTCAACGCCTTGCATCCCCGGACCTCGAATAGCGACGAGATCCAGACAGAGTTAGAGCTCATCCAGGACAACGGCGTCTGGCTTTTCGACCACTACATGATTGCGTGGTCCATCGGAATCATCTTTTTCGGCCTGATCGTCATCGCGCGATCGTTTGATACTGAGCCGGCACGATCCTGGGGCCGGGTGGCGCTGCCCTTCATCGTCGGCGGCACGGCGCTCATCTTCGCGTCCGTGGCCATAGACGGCATGGGGATGGAGCAGATCTCAGAGACGTGGGCCGAATCCTCCGACAAGGCCGCCACCCTGGCGATCGCCGACATAGTTGCCAACGTCGGAGGCGCTATCTTCGTCGCCGCGATAGGGGCACTGTTCGGCTTGATGCCGATCATCCTCGGGATGGCGTTCATCTCGAGCGCCGACTACCCCTCGTGGCTGGGCGGCCTCGGAATCGCGGGGGGACTTCTCGGGCTTCTGACGTCGACCATCATGTTCTTCGGCGGGATCACCGATGCGACCCTCAACGTGATGTTCCCGATCACGGCCGTCATGCTGACTGTCCTGGTCTTCATCGCCGGTCTTTTGTTGTGGCGAAAGGTGACCGCGCCCGTGGCCGCGGCGGCCGCGAGGGCCGAGGTCGCGTAGGCCGACGACCGAAAAGTCAGGGAAGGTCGCAGGACGGCCTCGCCGGGCGCGCCAAAACCACCGGCCCTGCGGCCGGGCTAAAGCCGTGGAGATGAGCTCTTAGGCCTGGGTCAGGCCGCGCCCTCTCGCTCTGCGTCGACGCAGTCCGAGCACTTGAAGATCCTCGTCGCGCCGCCCCCGCGGGGAGTCGACGTGATGAGCTCGCCCTCGGTCACGGGACGTACGTTGCGGCACCACGCGCAGCGGGCCTGCATCCCCTCGGGGAAGTGGCCGTCGATGACCGCGACGCGGCCGCGATGAGCTTGGGGTTCGGTCAACTTACGCATGGATGTATTTTACCGAACGTCCGTTCGCCTGTCGAATACCACCCGACGTCAGTCCAGTGTTCGGTAGTGATGCACGATCGGGGTCTGGCGGAACAGCTCTCTCAGTTTGGCGAGGGCCTGGTCGTAGTCCCTGGTCGCGGTGGCCTTCTCGATGTCCTCCATCGAGTCCCATCTGGAGATAGCGGTCACGTCGACGAAGTCCCCGGCGTGCTCCTCGAGGCCCACAAACCACTCGATGCCGTGGCATCCCGGAAAGTCGCTGAACACAGGCGCCACCTCCGCCTTGAAGATCTGGTTGCCCCGGTCCACGTCTTCGGGATCGACCGCGGTGCTGAAGATTCGAACGATCATGTCCGTCGCCTCTCCCATGCGTCCCGCCTTTCCGGCCCGGCCGTCATACGTTCCAGGCCCCCCTGTTGAACATCCCCGACAGCTGCGGATTCAACTTCAGGCGCCGCTCCTCTCGTGAGAAGCGGGCCGCCACTACCTCTCCCATACCGGGATACCTCTGGATGATCACCACCCGGTCGCGATAGATCTCGATCACGTTGTAGGACGGGCGAGTGTAGCCGCGAACCCTGTGGCTGGAGGCCGTTCCGGAGTTCACCAGAATCATGTCTCCAAGCTGCCACACGTTCGGAACGTGCTTGTGTCCGCACAGAACCAGATCAACGTTGAGTTCGGTCAGAAGGGCCAGGACGTCGCCGGCGTCCCAGACGATGTTGCGCTCGCGGCCCGTCCCCGGAACCGGCACGAGGTGGTGGTGCAACACGAAGATGCGGTAGTCCTCGTCCCACACGTACCCCTTGCGGATCCAGTCGTACTTCGTGTGTCCGATCTCGCCCTCGTTGAGGTCCGGCTTGGACGAGTTGATCGCCACCACCGTCGCGTAGTCCTCCTCCTCGATTCCGTCGGGCTGCTGAAAGGGCACCCGAACAACTCGATCGGCGTTGCCGAAGGCGTCTCGAAAGTGAAGAAAGCCGACGTTTTTTAGGTCGTGGTTGCCGGGAATGACGAGGACTTCCAGATCTCGCAGCTTGTCGATGTACCTCTTTGCCTGACGGAACTGCGGAGCGTAGCCCTCGGAGGTGAGATCGCCGGCGACGACCACCAGATCGGGACGCAGCTCGCTTATCTCTTCGACCGCGTGGTCCATCAGCTGGCCGTCGAACATCGGGTGGCCGCAATGGATATCGGAGACCTGAGCGATTATCAGATGGTGCTCTTTCACGTGGCTCCGTATGATAGGTGGCTGCACCGAGCCCCTTCGACCTAGGCACGCCCCGACCACTAAGGCGCGCGGGAGGCAAATGGAACCGACGTACCTGCTGGCCAAGGCCATCCTGAAACCGTGGCTCAAGGGGTGGTTCCGCTGGAGCATCGAGGGAGCCGAGAACATCCCCAAGAAGGGCCCCGCGATCCTTGCCTTCAACCACATCGCCTATCTCGATCCCTTTGCGGCGGCCTACGTCGTCGACGACCAGCGACGCAGACCCCGATTCCTGGCGAAGTCGGAGCTGTTCGCCGACAAAAGGATCTCGTGGATCTTGCGCGGAGCAGCTCAGATCGAGGTCCGGCGAGGAACCAAGGACGCGCCGATGGCCCTCGACCACGCCTTCGAGGCGCTCGATAGGGGAGAGACCATCGTCGTCTTTCCCGAGGGGACGGTGACGACCGACTCCGAGCTCAACCCGATGGAGGCAAAGACGGGCACGGCCCGGCTGGCGATCGGTTCCGGGGCCCCCTTGATCCCGTGCGCCTTGTGGGGGACCGCCAACATCTGGCCAAAGGGTTACGCCAAGCACTGGTGGCCGCCGCGTCAGGACATCCTCGTTCGGATCGATCGCCCACTGGCCACGCGACGGCCCAACGATCCGGAGGGCTGGAGAGGCTTGTCCGAGGAGCTGATGGAACGGATTTCGGTGCTGGTCGCGAGCCTGCGGCCGGCAATTCCCGATCAGAGGCGGCCGCGCAAGAGACCCGCGGCATGAAGATCGCCTTCGTCGGATCGGGTTCGTGGGGCACCGCGGTTGCGTCTCTCATGGCCAAGAAGGGTGACCCGAACACAGTGCTTTGGGCGAGGCGAGGTGAAGTGGCCGAAACCATCAATCTCTTTCACGAAAACCCCCAGTACCTCCCGGACGTCACGCTTCCGGAGAGTCTCAGGGCGACGGACGACCTTGAGAAAGCCCTGGATGGAGCCGGTGTCGTCGTTATGGCCGTTCCCTCCCACGGGTTTCGAAACGTGCTAAAGGATGTCGCCGGGATCGCGGGGACCAAACCCGTTTACGTGAGCCTCACCAAGGGTCTCGAGATGGACTCCCGAAAGAGGATGTCCGAGGTGCTCGCCGAGGAAATAGGGGGGATCTCCGAGGGGAACATCGCAGTTCTCACCGGCCCCAACCTCGCCAAGGAAGTGGTCATGGGATTCCCGGCCGCCTCGGCCGTCGCCTGCAGGGACACCGACACCGGAAAGCGACTGCAGGATTTGTTTCACACGGGGTCGTTTCGTTGCTACACGAACACCGACGTCGTCGGTTGCGAGCTGGGCGGAGCCTTCAAGAACGTCATCGCGATCGCCGCGGGTATGGCCGACGGCCTGGGGTTCGGCGACAACACCAAGGCCACGGTCATGACCCGGGGGCTAGCCGAGATGGCCCGGTTTTCCGTCAGGTTCGGGGCTCAGCCCCTTACCTTTCTGGGCCTGGCCGGGGTGGGGGATCTAATGGCCACGTGCGCCAGTCCTCACTCACGCAACCACACGGTGGGGATCGAGCTGGGCAAGGGCCGCAAGATCGACGAGGTCATCGGGTCGATGAACATGGTGGCCGAAGGGGTCAAGTCGTGTAAGCCCATCTTTGAACTGGGACAGAGCGCCGGTGTGTGGATGCCCATTACCGAAAACGTGGTGAAGATCTGTCACGAGGGCTCCTCGGTCGACGATGTCGTGACCGACCTTCTCGCCCGGGAGATTCGCTCTGAGTTCCACGGCATCGAGGAGTACCTGATGATCAACGACTCGGAGGGGCCGACCTAGCCCGCCGAGGTTTTTAGAGCCTGCTCGAGATCCTCGATGAGATCGGCCGCGTCCTCCAGGCCGACCGCCAGACGGCAAAAACCCTCCGAGATGCCGGCCGCCCTTAATTGTTCGGCGTCCAGCTGTGTATGCGTCACGCTCGCAGCGTTCACGATCAGGGTTTGCACCCCACCGAGCGAAGGGGCCGGCCGCACCAGCCCGAGTGCATCCTGGAACCGGCGCGCTCTCTCCCGACCGCCGGCGACGTCGAAGCCCAGCGTCCCGCCGCCCCGGCCCCCGAGGAGACGGTCCGCAAGTGTCTTGGAGGGATCGTTCTGGAGCGCCGGGTAGTTCACCGATTCCACGTCGGGATGCTGAGCGATGGCGCGGGCGATCTCAAGGGCGGTCTCCGACGATCTCTCTACTCTCAACGGCAGCGTCTTCATCCCGCGCAGGGCCAGCCAGGCGTTGAACGGGGAGAGCACGCCCCCAAGCTCCCGAGCCAGATCCCTTATCCGATCCAGGAGATCCTCTCCCGCGCACACGACTCCGCCCACGAGATCGTTGTGTCCGCCCAAAAACTTGGTCGCGGAGTGAACCGAGACATGGACCCCCCACTCCAGTGGCCGGCACAGAACCGGACTGGCGAAGGTGTTGTCGACCACCATCGTCGCTCCCGCGGAGCGTGCCAGCTCCGCAAGTCGAGGGAGGTCGGCCACGGTAACTCGGGGATTGCCGATCGTCTCGCAGTACAGCACCCTGGCTCCGTCGAGGGCCTTCTCGATGCCGTCGTGATCCCACACGTCGAAATAGTCCGTATCTATCCCGTAGCGAGGGAGGATGTGAGAGAGCAACGCGTGGCTGCCTCCGTAGAGTTGCCGCGCGGTAACGACTCGATCTCCCGCGGAGCACAATGCAAGAAGAGTCGTGGAGATCGCCGCCATCCCGCTGGCGAAGGCCTCCGCCCCCTCGCTTCCCTCGAGATCCGCAACCGCGGCCTCGAACGCGTCGATCGTTGGATTTGCCCAGCGCGTGTAGACGTAGCCGGCCCCTACTTTCTCGGCGGACGCGGTCGCGAACTCAGCAGCGTCTTCAAAGGCGTAAGTGGAGGCGAGGTCTAGCGGAGGTGCAACGGGTTCGCCGAGCTGGGCGTCGGGCGAGGGCGGATGAGCCGCCCGCGTCCCAACTCCCTTCTCGCCGGGGTCCTGCGGTTTTCGGCTCAGAGGTGTACTACCGGACAGGTCAGCGTCCTCGTTATCCCCTCGACCGCCTGGATCTTCGCAACGACCAGTTTGCCGAGATCGTCAACGTTGGGAGCGCTGGCGCGGACGATGACGTCATAAGGACCGGTCACGTCCTCAGCGGCGTCGACTCCGTCGATGTTGCTGACTTCTTTCGCAACCTGAGCGGCCTTACCAACCTCCGTTTGAATGAGAATGTAAGCCTGTACCGCAGCCACACCGTCCTCCTCTAAGTTGTGCTTCGGTCCCAACAGCCGCCCGCCGTCTCGCGCAGACGGAATCCTCGCGGGTCGTGAAGTGCGTACTGTAGTGCAGTTTTGCCGCCGCGTCCCGACCACCGACCGCAGCGCTCGAATCCCCTGGGGGTAGGCTAGATGCCCCTCAAAAAGGAGAATCAATAGTCAATGGCGTCGGAAGCGCTGGCGGGCATTTCTCGGCCGGGACACGTCTATACGAACCTCAGCTCCGCTCAACTAATCGAGATGGCGATCGATCGCTCCGAGGGGAAGCTCGCCGCCTCGGGAGCTCTGGTCACCGAAACCGGTGTCAGGACGGGACGCTCGCCGAAAGACCGGTTCTTCGTGGCACACGGTGAATCCGAAGCGCGAATCGAGTGGGGCCAGGTCAACCAGCCTGTCGAGCCGGAGATATTTGACGCCCTGCTCGAACGAGTCAGAGATCACCTCGAGGGCCGAGATCTCTTCGTTGTAGACGGATTCGTGGGCGCCGATCCCCACCACCGGATCAGACTGCGGGTAATTGCGGAACACGCGTGGCACGCGCTGTTCGCGCGACAGCTGTTCAGGACCCCCGAAAGAAGGGAACTCGGCGAATTCGAACCCGAGTTCGTGGTGCTCGCGGCCCCCTCTTTCCAGGCCGTTCCGCAAAGAGACGGGACCAACTCGGAGGCCTTCATCGGGCTCGACCTCGAACGAAAACAGGTATTGATCTGCGGTACACACTACGCCGGAGAGATCAAGAAGTCGATGTTCACGTCGGCGAACTATCTCCTCCCGGTTCGCGGAGTACTGCCCATGCATTGCTCGGCGAACATCGGACCCCACGACGACGTCGCGTTGTTCTTCGGGCTTTCGGGGACGGGGAAGACCACTCTTTCGGCCGACCCGGAAAGGCGACTGATCGGGGACGACGAGCACGGGTGGGGTGACAACGGCGTCTTCAACTTCGAGGGTGGCTGCTACGCAAAATGCATCAATCTTTCGCGCGAAAATGAGCCGCAGATCTGGGATGCCATCCGTTTCGGATCGGTCGTTGAGAACGTGGTCATCGACGAGAGAACAAGGGAGGTCAATTACGACGACGACTCGATAACGGAAAACACGCGCGCTGCTTACCCGCTGGAGTTCATCTCCAACTTCGTCCCGGAGGGTCTGGCTGGTCACCCCGAGTCGATAGTGTTCTTGACGGCCGACGCTTTCGGCGTCCTGCCCCCGATTTCATTTCTGTCGACCGACGCGGCCATGTACCACTTCCTCTCCGGGTTCACCTCCAAGCTCGCCGGTACCGAGGCCGGGCTCGGTAAGGAGCCGCAGGCGACTTTCTCTGCATGCTTCGGCTCCCCGTTCCTTCCACTTCCTCCGAGCGCGTACGCCGAGATGCTTGGGGAGCGAATCCAGAAGCACGGGGCGCGCGTCTTTCTGGTGAACACGGGGTGGACGGGCGGCCCCTACGGAGTGGGTCGGCGAATGGATCTCGGCTACACAAGGGCCATGATCAAAGCGGCGACCGCGGGGGGCCTCGATGGAGTCGAGACGCGCAGGCATCCGGTGTTCAACCTCGACATCCCGATGAGCTGTCCCGACGTCCCGGCGGAGATATTGGATCCCAAGACAACCTGGTCGGACGAAGAGGCCTACGAGGACAAGGCGAGAGAACTGGCCCGAATGTTCACGGACAACTTCGAGCGCTTTGCCGACTCGGTGGCGCCGGAGGTGGTCAAGGCTGGGCCCGCAGCGGACTGATCGGTCCGCGACGCTTCGACTAGCGCTGCTCGACCTCGAAGAAGATCCGGACTTCGGTGTGATATTCGGTCACGACGTTCTCCTGAATCTCAGCCCTGGTGGAGACCACATCCATTCTCGTGATGTTGCGGATGGTTCTGGATGCCTCCTTCAGTGCGGAGTGGGCCGCGTCGCTCCACGACTCCGCGGAGACGCCCGTGAGATCGATGGTGTTGAGTACGGCCATCTGGAAAGCCCCTTCCGTGAACCCTGACGAGAAGGTATCCCAACTCGGTGAGTTCGGTCTTATCGACCGAATAGTGGCGCGCCTGGGGAGCCCCTCCGAGGGCGAACTCTGGTCCGGAGACGACGCCGCGGTGCTGCGCTCGCCGGGCGAGCCCCTGGTCTTCACTACCGACGTCATGGTCGAGGACGTCGACTTCGATCTCGATCTGTGCGAAGGCGCCGATATCGGTTTCAAGGCCGTTGCCGCAAATGCGTCCGACGTCGCCGCAATGGGAGGGCGACCGCGCCATCTCGTCGCGGCTCTAACCCTTACCGGGTCCACCTCCGTTCGGGTGGTCGATGGGATCGCCGATGGGATCGCGGACGCGTGCGAACGATGGCGTATCGACGCGGTCGGCGGCGATGTCAGCGAGGGAAAGTCTCTGTCTCTGGCCGTCGCCATGACCGGGTCGGTGCCCGCGCGCCCCGTCTTTCGGGGAGGGGCGGTGCCGGGCGATCGGCTTTGCGTGACCGGGAGTCTTGGGGGCGCCGCCGGCGGCCTCAGGGCACTCCGAGCCGGCCTCAGGGGAATCTCCCCCGAGGGCGACCGGCTGGTGGCCCGGCAGCTCAGACCGGCGGCGAGAGTGGGCGAAGGACTTCAACTGGCCGCCGCGGGGGCGAACGCCATGATCGACGTCTCCGATGGGCTTCTGGCCGACCTGGCTCATCTGCTCGACGCCAGCTCTGTCGGCTGCGAGGTCGACGTAACCGCCGTTCCGATCGACCCCGATCTGAATTGGCTGGAGAACCGTCTCGAAATTGACGCAGCCGCGCTCGCGCTGAGCGGCGGAGAGGACTTCGAACTCCTGTGTGCCATCCCCGAGGGCGCGCTCGACGATGCGAAGTCGGCCCTCGACCAACTGGGGACACCGCTCACCGACTTAGGAGTCGTCTCGGAGGGGGACAGGGTCGTCGGCCCGCGTAGGCTTGAGGAATGGAAAACGACCGGGTGGGAGCACCTTCGTCCTCGGTGACGGGCCTTCCTCGGGCCCTGACGATCGCGGGGTCGGACTCCGGCGGCGGAGCGGGCATTCAGGCCGATCTCAAGGTCTTCTTCGCGCTCGGGTGCCACGGGCTCAGCGCTCAAACGGCCCTCACGGCTCAGAACACCGTGGCCGTGACCGGCATCCACGAAGTGCCTCCGGAGTTCGTTATCGCCCAGATCGACGCGGTCGCGTCGGACATCGGCATCGACGCCGCGAAAACCGGCATGCTCGCCACGGCCCCGATCATCGAGGCCGTGGCGAAAGCCGTCGAGGCCCACGACGTGACCAAGCTGGTGGTGGACCCGGTTTCTGTATCCAAGCATCGCGAGCGGCTGCTCGCAGTTGACGCCGTCGGCGCGCTGAGAGACCGCCTCCTGCCACTCGCGGCCCTCGTGACCCCAAACCTCTACGAGGCCGGTCTGTTGCTCGGTGCCGAGGTCGAGACGCTCGACGACATGAAGCAAGCCGCGTCGAAACTGCACGAACTCGGCCCCCGCGCCATCCTCGTCAAGGGAGGTCACCTGGAAGGAGATGAGGCCGTCGACGTCCTCTTCGACGGGACGAACCTGATCGAGATCCCCGGCCCGCGCTACGCCACGACCGATACGCACGGAACCGGGTGCGCGCTCTCCGCGGCGATCGCTGCAAGGCTCGCGCATGGAGACGGACTGGTCGACGCCGTTCGCTTCGCGAAGGAATTCGTCTCCGGCGCGATCAAGCACGGTTTGCGTCTCGGCCGAGGGTTCGGGCCCGTCAATCCAGGGTGGCGCTTGCCCGGGGCGGCGGGGGACGCGACCGGAAAATCGGCCGGCGCGAGTTAGATCTCGCTCTCGCCCGGCTCGTCTTCGATCAGGGTGGGATCGAAATTCTCGTCCTTGCGCGCTCGCAACTCGAAGTAAGTCGACACCCCCACACATGCCGTCAAGCCGAAAGCGAGTGCCCCTATCACGGACTTGAGGAGAACCAACCCGTAATTCGCCGCCAAATCGGATGTCCCCGCGCGAATGGCCTCGGCGATTAGCACTAGTGTGAGAATCTCGATAAGACCCAACGCGAGTGAGATGCACAACAGGTAGACGAGGACGCGTACGGTCTCTCCGCGCATCAGTTCCTTCGTTCGATTCCAAGCTTCCGAAAACGAGCAGTCCTCTAGAGCGATGGCATGGATGAGTATCGGGGGCCCCAAGAAGAAATACGGAGCGACCAGTGATCCGACTGGCCTCAGAACGAGGGCGAAGGCTAACGTCAAAAACGTCGCCAACATCGCCGCCGCAAAAATGTGATTGCGCTGAGGTTTTAGCGCGACGCGCACGTCCTTGAAGCTTGTGCCACGGCCGGCCAGACGATCCCGAACCTGTCGACCCAAGTAAGCGGTCAGGACTCCACCACAGAACGGGACTCCTAGAAACGTCACCAGCAAGATCGAAAACACGACCGACGTCTCGACGGACGAGCCCCGGAAGAAAAAAACTACGGCGGGAAAAAGTAAAGACAGGATCGCGATCACTATGAAGAACCCAACCGAGAGCGATCTCACGTTCGGCTTCCACAGGCGCCACGAGGAAACCAAAAGGGGGCCGAACCAACCGTAACGCGGTCGCTCGTCGTTGTGCCCCCCGTTCTCGGGGTGCGCGCGCGACGCCACTCTTAACGCGATTCTTCCGTCGAGCCCGAGGTGGGGATCAGCTACCGACCCGCTTCTTGGCGAGCCACCCCACGACCAAAAGTCCGGCGAACGCGACCGCGCCGATCGCGAGTTTCTTGCCGAGCGCGCTGGCCTCGATCTTGGCCCGATCGACGAGTTCGTCGACCTTGCGCGCGAGTTCCTCGCGCGTCTCTTCTATCTCGACTACTGTTTCCCTAGGGTTTTGGCCCATTCCACATCTTCCTTGATCGTTTGCTTTGTCAACTCGGTTGATATCGGCGTCGCCAGCTTACGCTTGGCCACAAGCACTCCGATCAGACCGAACAATAGAAGGATCCCGCCCGTGGCCAGATCGGCGGCCCACTGCCACAACACGTTGTCGAGACCGTCCCGAATGGCCAGCAGGAGGAAGATCAGAGCGAAGAAGGCCATGGTGGCGGCAATAGCGATGATCACGGCCCCCTTGACCTTCGCCGAGATCGACTGACCGAGCTCCTGTTTGGCGAGTTCGATCTCCTTTCGGAAAAGCGTCGAGAAGTCCTCGCTGATCTCCTTCATCAACTGCCCGGTGGACTTCGCCCCGTCCTCGGACCCCCGTGGAGGTTGTCCGGTAACGGTGGGGGAGTCCGCCCCCCGGTACCAGTCTCGATCCGTCGGTCGATCGCTCACGTCTGCTCCTTCCCCGTTTCCGAAACTGCAGGTTCTCGCGTTATCCGGCGTTCCTCCAGCACGGCGTTTACCTCGGCCGCCAAAAGCGTGACCTGTGACGACAGATAGCACACGACCAGGATGGTCGCGGCAGTGGCGAAGACGCCGAAGGTGGCATTGCGTCCCTCCGCCCCACTCTTCAGGAAAAGACTACTCACCAGTTTGAGAATCTCGAAAATCACGCCTCCCACAAGCGCTCCGGGCAGGACGTCGGCCCAGCCCTGGTCCTTGGCTGGCAGGAACCGGAAGGCCGTGGCGAAGAGCATTGTGCTCACGCCGAGCGCGAGGACGGCAAAGAGGATGCTGGAAAAAACCTGACCGATCGGCCCGACCGCGTCGAAGACCGAGGCGGTCGTCCGGGCCAGGCTCGTCAGCCCGACCGAGACCAACACCGAGAGCCCCAGCACCCCGAGCCACTTGAGTGATCTCAGACGCTTCTCGAAAAAGTTCGGCTCGTTCTGGATTCGGTGAACCTTGTTCAGGGCGTGTTCGAGAGCCACGATCGCACCGGATCCCGAGTAGAGGGCCAGAGCCAATCCGGCCAGGGCGAGGCCATGCCGGTTGCTCTCGATGGTCCGGAATCCCTCGGGACTGAAGGCGTCTCTCAACATGGGAAAGGACTCCACTGCTTTGTCGAAGATGTCCTTCTGCAGTTCCTGGTTCCCAAACGTGACGTAGCCGAGGATCGCCGCTCCGAATGTGAGCAGGGGAAAGATCGAGAAAAAAAGGTAATAGGTCAGCGCGGCTGCGTAACTGCCTCCATCGGTCTCCGAAAACCGCTTGAAGATCCGGATCGTGACGTCGATCGGCTCAGAGCCGGCGCGAGCGCGCTCGAGCCGAAGCTTTGCCTGGGCCAGGGCGTTCTGGAGGGGGTTCGCCATGGAGCAGGAATACCCATAACTTCACCAGGGCAAGCGTTGACTGGGCTCTAGAGGTGGGGGTCAGCCCAACTGGGCCGTCTTGTTCGCCTTAAGACACTTCGCGCACACCGACAGCCGCCGGGGCGTACCTTTGACGACCACTCTGACCCGCTGGATATTGGGGTTCCACCGCCGTCGGGTCCGGCGGTGAGAGTGGGAGATGTTGTTTCCAAAACCGGGAGACTTCCCGCAGATGTCGCACACTGAGGCCATAGTGATCTGAAATCTAACAAACGCGGGGGCCATCCCGGCCTCCTAATACGGTGAGGTCGATGCCTGCGAGCGTAACGAGACTGACTCCGCGCGACACCGGTTTGGAGCTGTTCGCGGCCCCCTCGAGAAGGCGGCCCCTGCGTGGAGGACCCAAGAGAGCGGAGGCGCTGGGCAAACTCGGCATCCTCTCCGTCCAGGACTTACTCCAGCACTATCCCCGCCATCACGTCGACCGCACGAAGCTTCAGACGATCCGAGAGATGGCGCAGTCGATGTCGGAGGACTCCGCGGTCCAGCTACACGCCCGCGTCCTCAAGATCGATAGACCCTTCCGAACACGGTCCGGCCGGCGCATCATTAAGGGCCGCATAGCCGACGAGACCGGCACCATCGCGGTGACGTGGTTCAACCAGGATTGGGTGGTCCGCGCCCTCGCTCCGGGAACCGAGGCCTTCTTCTACGGGAAATTGGGCCTCTATAGGGGTCATCTGCAAATGACCGCCCCACGCTTTGAAATCGTCCGCTCGGGCAAGGAGCCCTTCAACGTGGGCAGGATCGTCCCCATTTATCCGGCGACGGCCGAACTCTCGAGCGACCAGATCAGACGGCTCATCTGGGACTCGCTGAAGAGCGACCACGTCGCGGATCCTCTGCCCCAACCTCTACGCAGAAGGTTCCGGCTCCTTACCCGGGATGAGGCGATCCGGCTGATCCACTTCCCCGAGAGTCGCGACGACGTCCAGAGGGCCCGTCGCAGATTGATCTTCGACGAAGTCTTCACGCTCCAACTCGGCCTCGTCTACCGCAAGCGCAAGCTGGAACGAACGATTCAGGGAATCCGGCACCCAGAGCCGAGCGCGCAGTCGCTTCCGGAGCTCTTCCGGTCGCAGCTTCCTTTCGAATTGACAGACGCGCAGCGCAGGAGCTGCGGCGAGGTCGCGTCGGACATGGGCCGGCCGTTTCCGATGCACCGGCTAATCGAGGGCGAGGTCGGCTCAGGAAAGACCGTCGTCGCGGTGTACGCGTGCCTCATCGCCATTGAGGGCGGGCACCAGGCCGCGTTCATGGCACCCACTGAGGTGCTCGCGGAACAACACGCGCTGACGGTAAACGAGCTGCTCGACCGCGCCTTCGGCAGCGCCGAATCCCGCAACCTCTTCGCCCCCGTTTCGCGCAGGCCTGTTGTGCGGTTGTTGACGGGCTCGACCCCCCAGGTCCAAAAGGATGCGCTCCTCAACGAGATCGCCCGCGGCGAGGTCGACCTACTCATCGGCACGCACGCGCTCATCGAGGATGCGGTGGAGTTCGCGCGGCTCGGCATTGCCGTGGTCGACGAGCAGCACCGGTTCGGCGTGCACCAGCGCAAGCGACTGCGGGGCAAGGGGGTGGTCGGGGAGCCCGACATTCTGGTGATGACGGCCACGCCCATCCCACGGACCCTCGCGGTCACGATCTACGGGGATCTGGACGTCTCGATCCTCGACGAGCTGCCTCGAGGACGCAGACCGATCACGACGACGATCGCGCGCGGCGAAGAGGGCCGAGCTGAGGCCTATGAGCTCGTCCGCAAGGAGATCCTGGCCGGTCGCCAGGCATTCATCGTGTACGCGCTACGGGACGAATCCAACAAGTCGGAGCTGCGCAGCGCGAAGGCTGAGGCAAGAAGACTTGCGGCCGAAGTCTTTGAAGACCTCGAGGTCGGGCTCGTGCACGGCGACATGAAGAGTCAGGACAAAGAGACCGCGATGACCGCTTTTCGTGACGGGAAGGTGCAGGTTTTGGTAGCGACGACAGTGGTCGAGGTGGGCGTCGACGTTCCGAACGCCTCCGTAATGCTCATCGAGAACTCGGAACGTTTTGGTCTCGCACAGCTTCATCAACTCAGAGGACGAATAGGTCGCGGCCCCCACGACTCACACTGCGTTCTCATGACCGACGTGAACATCGACCAGACCTCGGATGCATCGATCGCGCTCGTCGCCGAGCGCCTCACCTCTGTTCAAAAGACCTCCGATGGCTTCAAGCTCGCCCTCGTCGACCTCAAACAGCGCGGCGAAGGTCAACTCTTCGGAGCTCGCCAGTCCGGGATGCCCCAGCTCAAGATGGCTCGAGTTCTCGAGCATCAAGACGTCGTAAAGCAGGCTCGGGACCTCGCGGTCAAATTGATCGACGAGGATCCGGAACTGAGGTCCCACGAGCACCTGGCGCTCGAACGGGAAATGAGGGCGCGCTTCCCAGAGCGAGCCCTGGATGTCGTCCAGTCGGGTTGAGCAGAGGGCACCTCGCCACTAACCTGAGACCATGCGAGTCATCGCCGGGGAGGCAAAGGGGCGCAGGCTCAAGTCTCCTCCGGGCGCGACGCGCCCCATGACCGACCGGATGAAAGAAGCGCTGTTCTCCGTGCTCGGCGACGTGGTGGGCATGAAGGTGTTGGACCTCTTCGCCGGTTCCGGGGCGCTGGGGCTGGAGGCGTTATCCCGCGGTGCTCAAGAGGCCATATTTGTGGACAGTGCACGAGAATCCGTCGTCAGCCTCGAGCAGAACATCGCCTCCACGGGCCAGGGGTCCAAGGCGGAGGTCGTGTGGGCGGACGTCAAGGCGATCCTCGGGCGTCCGGCAGGCACCCGGCTGGACCTCATATTCGTGGACCCCCCCTACGCGATGACCCCCGACTCGGTGCTCGAGGCGCTCGAGCTCATCGTCACCGGCGGCTTTCTCGCAGACGAGGGCCGCGTCATCCTGCACCGGCCCCAACGAGAGCGACAGTTGAAGCCGTTCGGCCTCCAGCTCAGCTGGACGCGCGACTACGGTCAGTCCACCGTGCAGATCTTCACCCACGAGGACGAGGAGTAGGCATCGTGGCCGTTGCCCTGTGTCCGGGATCGTTCGACCCACCGACCAACGGACACGTCGACGTCGTCGAGCGAGCGGCTCGTTATCTCGATCGAGTGGTCGTTGCCGCGATAGCCAATCCGTCGAAGCGGCCGATGTTCTCGCTCGAAGAACGCACGCAGATGTTGAAGGAGGCCCTCGCCCATCTTGACAACGTCGAGGTCACATCCTTCGACGGCCTGCTGGTCGACTTCGCTCGCGAGCGCGGAATCAGTCTTGTAGTGAAGGGGTTACGAGCCGTATCCGACTTCGAATACGAGCTCCAGATGGCCCAAATGAACGCCACCCTGCTGGAGGGTCTGGATACCGTATTCGTGACCGCCAAGCCCGCCTGGGCCTTTTTGTCCTCGAGCCTCGTGAAAGAGGTGGCAAGGTACGGAGGAGACGTCTCCGCCATGGTCCCGGAGGGGGTGGCCCGGGCGCTGGGGGAGCGTTCGGAGGGCTCCTGACAGGACTTGCCAGGTGAGCGGCGAATTGGGGAAGGTGGCATCCTGTAGTCGCGAAAAGTAGTGGAGAGCCAAGCGCCGGGTCTTAAAAGCGCGGCCCGGGCAGTTCTAGCCCTCACCGAGAGAGGTGACATGGATCTCATCGAACGAATAGACGAACTGCAGGTTCTGGTCGAAGAGGCAAAGGCCGTCCCGCTCTCGTCGAGCGCGGTCTTCGACCGCTCCGAGATGCTCGAGCTCCTTGCCCAACTCAAACAAGAAGTCCCGGAGGAAGTCCGGCAGGCTCGCTGGATGTCACGGGACAGAGACGAGTTGATGGAGAGGGCGCGCAACGAAGGGGAGCGAATCATCGCCGAGGCGCGTGAGCAGCGCGATCGCCTGCTGTCCCGCACCGAGATCGTCCACGCGGCGCAGAGGGAGGCCGAGCGGATCGTCGATGACGCCAAGGAACGCGCCGGCAAGATCCGTATGCAGGCCGAGGACTACATCGATCAGAAGCTGGCCGCCTTCGAGATCTTGTTGAACAAGACATTGGGAACGGTGGCCAAGGGCCGGGAGCAGCTGCGCGGCGAGAAGCCCAAGGTCGACGTCGGCCTGCCGGGCGACTCCCAGCCTCAGATGAGCCCGGAGACGAGCACCGGGCCCTTCGACGTCGGAGACCTGCCCCAGCCGACCGTCTGACCCTCTCCAGAATCTGGGAATTAAGGGCCCTCTGGTAGCATTGTTCCAGAGCAGCGCGCCCACAAAGGGGCCGCGCCCACACCGTTTGAGCACACAGACGAGGCTTCGCGCGTGCCTGATCTCGACATCTCGGTCGTCGACCTTCTCGGCCGTCCCGGCGAATACCGGGACTTCCGCGTGGGGTCCAAGCTTCAAGGTGTGGGCAACGCTCTTGCCCACCTACAAGCGGCGCCGGTGCGCGGGGATCTTCGGGCGGAGAGCGTCGTCGAAGGGGTCCTGGTCACGGGTGCCGTCACGGGCCGGGCCACCCTGGAGTGCGCCCGCTGCCTGGTCCCATTCGTGTCGCCGGTGACGGTCGATCTCTGCGAGCTGTTTGTCGCGCCGGGCCATGAGACGTCGGCCGAAGAGGACTCCTATCGGATTGCCGGCAGAGAAATCCATCTGGAGCCGATGCTCCGGGACGCCCTAACGCTGGCGCTGCCGCTCAACCCCCTGTGTCGCCCGGACTGCAAGGGTCTGTGCCCGCACTGTGGACGCAACCTGAACGAAGGCTCGTGCGACTGTCGCGAGGACGAAACCGATCCGCGCTGGGCGGAACTCGAATCACTCAAACAGAAACTCGAGGGCTAACGAGGAGGACGCTTTGGCCGTACCGAAAAGACGGAAGACGCGATCCAAGATGAGGATGCGCCGGGCGCATTGGAAGACCGACGCGCCGGCGTATTCCGCCTGTCCGCAGTGTCGCCAGCCAAAACTCCCTCACAGGGTTTGCCCGAACTGCGGGTACTACGCGGGCAAACAGGTTGTCGAAACCGAATAAACCGACCGACCTGCTGGAGGCCCTGGGCGTATCGAGCCAGCCCGGCGGCCTCTATGAAGTCGCGTTGACCCACCGCTCCTTCGCCTTCGAGCAACCGGACCCCGCGATCCACAACGAGCGACTCGAGCTCTTGGGCGATGCCGTACTCGGTCTCGTGGTCACCGATCTGATCTTCCACGCTTATCCCGATCTCTCGGAGGGGGAACTGGCACCGCTGCGAGCGTCCGTGGTTAACACGACCGCGCTCGCCGAGGTCGCGCGATCGATTGGGTTGGGCCGGCTGATTCGGCTCGGACGCGGCGAAGAGGTATCCGGCGGCAGGGACAAGGACTCACTGCTGGCGAACACTCTCGAGGCGTTGATCGGTGCCGCTTACATCGAACAGGGAACGGAGGCGGTCATGACCGCCCTAGCTCCCGCGTTTGCCGAAAAAATTGAAGCTACGGTCGCCCGAGGAGCGAGGTTCGACGCTAAGGGAGCGCTGCAGGAACGAGTTGTTCGAACCGGCCGCGAGAGACCTAGCTACCAGACTCTCTCGTCGGGCCCCGATCACGACAAGCAGTTCGTCGCTCAGGTCTTCATCGCCGGGCGACTCGAGGGTGCCGGCACCGGTCGTAGCAAGAAGGAGGCCGAACAAAACGCCGCCCGGGAGGCGCTGGCGCGACTCGACGGAACTCCCGAGGCTACCGAAGAGGCAATCGATGCCTGAGCTCCCCGAGATCGAGGTAATCCGGCGCGATCTCGAAAAGGAGATCGTGGGACGCCGCGTCAAGGATGCCGAGGTTCGGCCCGGGCGCAACGCGATGAGGCTGATCCGCCGCCACTCTCGGCGCAAGGAGTTCCAGGACCTCCTCATCGGCGCCAAGGTGGAACGCATCGAGCGAGTGGGGAAGCACCTCGGACTCCAACTCGACACGAGCCGAGTGCTGGTCATCGATCTCGGAACCACCGGCCAATTGCTGAAGACGAGCGCCTCGGATGGAGTCGCGGCCCACACTCACGTTGTCATCGGGTTCACGATCGGAGGACAGCTCCGCATCGTGAATCCAATGGTGGACGGCGAGGCTTACGTGGCCGACCGAGACGACTTCGAAAGTTTGAGGGACGAGTCGAAGGGCATCGACCCGCTGGACAATCAACCATTCACCTGGCAGCACTTCTCGACCCTCCTCGAGCAGAACATAAAGATGATGAAGGAGTTGCTCATGGACGAGAACTTCGTCTGTGGGCTCGGAAATCTCTACTCGGACGAGGTGCTGTTCGGAGCCGGGATTCGCTTCGATCGCTCCTCGGACACATTGTCGTCACAAGACGTGCGGCGGCTCTACCGGTCGCTCATGGAAACAATCCAGGACGCGGTCAAAGCGCGCGGGACCTCGTGGGGAAGCGACGAGTTCACCGACCTGCAGGGTGATCCGGGTCAGTACCAGATCGAACTCAAGGTTTACGAGCGTGAGGGGGAGTCCTGTCGTCGGTGTCGCAACGTGATCGTCAAAGAAGAGTACGACCGAGGACAAAGCTACCTATGCCCCCAGTGCCAGACGTGAGGTTCTCAAGGTTGTATGTACTGAGGAGGTTCGGAGTTGGAAGATAGGACGCGAGTTCACGTTTTCGTCAACGGCGACCTCGACCGGACCGCGTTCCGGGAGGCCGTGGCGGAAAAGGCCAATGAACTCGGAGTCACCGGCTGGGTCAAGGCACTCGGGGACGGCCGGATCGAGGCCGTGCTGGAGGGTCCGAGAGACGAGGTCTATCGGGTGGTGGGCCTGTGCCGTTCGGGCGGCAATGGGGGAGCGGCCAAGGTATCGGGGGTCCAGGTCGATCGGGAGCCCCCGAGGAACGAGAAGAGCTTCAAGATCAAGTAGGAAGCGGCCCGCGGTGAGCGCGCTACGCCTTCGCCGACAGTGGGAAAACCGCCTTGGGAGGCAACCCCGCTGCTAGGTTGAGCCGATGTTCGTCAGGTCTTTGCGCCTGTCCGGCTTCAAGTCCTTCGCCGACCCCTCGATCCTCGAGTTCCAGCCGGGGATTAACGTCATCGTGGGACCCAACGGAGCGGGCAAGTCGAATATCGCCGACGCCCTCTCCTGGGTGCTCGGCTCTCAGGCTCCCTCGACTCTGCGCGGAGCGGCCATGGAAGACGTCATCTTCGCCGGCTCCGAGAGTCGTCCCCGGCTGGCCACCACCGAGGTTGAACTGACCTTCGACAACTCCTCCGGGGTTCTCCCCCTGGAGGTCTCCGAGGTGACGATCAGCCGGTTCACGGACAGGGCGGGGGCCTCCGAATACCGGATAAACGGCGCTCCGTGCAGGCTGCTCGATATCACCGAGCTCCTCTCTGACACCGGCATCGGACGAAGCCTCCATTCGCTCGTCGGTCAGGGCCAGCTCGATCAGGTGCTCCAGGCGCGCCCCGAGGATCGGAGGACGTTCATCGAGGAGGCGGCGCAGATCGGAAAGTACCGGCGGCGCAAGGAGAGGTCGCTCAGGAAGATCGAGAAGGTCGACGACAACCTCCTTCGGCTCAACGACGTGCTCGCGGAACTCAAGCGCGCGCTGCGGCCGCTCAAGCGTCAGGCCGGCGCGGCGTCGGCGTATTCGGAATTGATGACCGAGTACCAGGATCTCAGGCAGCGCCTGGCGGCCACCGAGTTCGAGATTCTTTCCAAAACGGAAGCGGAACTCGACGTCGAGGGCCAGGCGCGCCGGGCGGACCTGCTCTCGGACGAACTTTCGAGCGTCAGGGCCCGCCTCACCTCGACCTCGGACGAGCGAGAGCAACTGGCCGCGGCCGCCGAGAAGGCCCAGGGGACGGCCCATCGCATCGCCCGCGCCGCCGACCGGCTCGACGCCCTCGGAAGACTCGCCAGGGAACGAGCGGCACGGCTCTCGGCTCGACTCACCGCCGAGACCGAGGAGGGCTACAGGGAGCGAATCCGCTTGCTCTCCGACGAGCACGCGCGCTGGCAGGCCGAGACAGAGCGTCTGTCGAGCGAGGCTCGCGCGCTGACCGAGATCTCCCGAACCCGCGTCCGGGCCGCGGCCGCGGCTCGATCCGCCCGAGAGGAGTGCGAGCAGAGACTGGCCCTCGCCCGATCGGCCGAGATCGAGGCGACGCAGGCCCTCGTCCGGGCCGAGGGAAGCGAGTCCGCGAGCCGGGCGACGATCGAGTCCTTCGAAAGCCGGGCGGAGGCCGCCCTCGAGCGGCGTGAACTCGCCAAGCGAGAGTTGGGCCAACAGAATGAACGGCTGGAGACCGCCCGCCGAGCGAGCCGGGAGCTCGAGCGCGACCTCGACGACGCGACATCGCGGGCGGCCCGCGCCGAGGACATCCTCGAACAGGACCGCATGAGGTCGGAGGAGCTCAAGGAGGCGATGGGACGGAGCCGGGCTCACCTCGCCGCGGCCGAGGCCCGGCTGGCGGCCCTGCAGGAGGTCGGCGAGCTGCTGGTCGATATCGAAGAGGCCGGTCGTCGCCTGAGTCCGCTGGTCGACGAGGCGAGACGGCGGTTCGCCGAGGCCACCGAATCCGAGAAAGAATGCTCACGCGCCCTTCGGGAGGCAAACGACGAGGTCGAGCGGCGCTGGCAGGACGTCGCTCGCCTGGACGAGGAACTCCGGAGGCTCGACGCGTTGATGTCGGGGGCCATCGACAAGGTCGCCGAGACGCGGCGGCGGCTGGAGGCAAAAGAGGTCGAGGTCGCCGCGCTCGACGAGGAGCTGGCCCGGGTCAGGGATTCGCTTGCCGGCGCCCAGCGGGCCGCCGTCGAGGAGCGGGCGGCGCTGCCCGCGCACCGCGCCGCGGTCGAACAGGCGCGCGAGGCTCACCACGACGCGGACACGGCTCTGGCCGCGGCGCGCGCGGCAGAAGATCGAGCTCTCGCGGACGCGTCCGGGGCCGAGATCGAGGCCAAGGGCGCAGAGGAGCGCTCCCTCGCGGCCCGGTTGAGAGTCGAGGAGGCGGAGGCCGGGATCGCCGACGCTCGGCGCGCGCTGACGGGACTCGAGGGGAGACGCAAGGAGATCAAAACGGAGATGGACAGGGCCGAGCTCGTGGCACAGGTCGCTCTGGCAAGCGCCGGCCGAGCCGAGCGCTGGAGCGGCGACTCCGCGGAAACCGCGGCATCCGCCCGCGAGAAAGCGCGCGGCGCGGACGAACGACTTGGGTCATTGCGAAGTCGAGAACGCGAACTGGAAAAGAGCCTTCAGGACGCGGTCGAGCGTCGCAACCGGGCCGAGGTTAAGCGCGCCGAGGCGCGCGCTCGAGCTGATGCCCTCGTCGAGAGGTCACTTGACGAGTGGGGCCTGGGAGCCGACGACCTGCAGCGCGTCGAAATCCTCACCTCAGAAGAACGCGACGAGGCCCGCGAAAAAGCGGATCGCCTCGAAAGGCAGATGCAACGACTGGGTCCGGTCAACCCTCGCGCCGCGGAGGAATACAAAGAGGCGGAGGAACGCCAGAACTTCCTGATGTCGCAGATCGAAGACCTAAGGTCGTCCAAGACGGACCTTCTGAAAGTCGTACGCGAGGTTGACGAAACGATTGAGCGTGTCTTCGTGGAGGCCTTCGAAAACGTCGCCTCCGAGTTCCAGGCCACGTTCAACAGGCTCTTCCCCGGAGGTACCGGGCGACTGAAGCTCACATCTCCCGACGACATCTTGAACTCCGGAATCGAAATCGAAGCGCGGCCCCCGGGAAAGAACGTCAAGAAGATGTCGCTGCTGTCCGGGGGCGAGCGCGCCCTGGTGGCGCTCGCGTTTCTCTTTGCGATCTTTCGATCGCGCCCCTCGCCCTTCTATTTGCTCGATGAGGTCGAGGCCGCGCTGGACGACGTCAACCTGCAGCGCTTTCTGACGCTCGTCCAGGATTTGCGGGAGCACGCTCAGGTGCTGATCGTCACCCACCAAAAGCGCACGATGGAAGCAGCCCACGTCCTTTACGGCGTGAGCATGGCGCGCGACGGGGTATCCCAGGTCGTCGCCAAACGAATGGAGGAAGCCGCGACCTCCGGGTAGGGCGCCCGGCGGGTAGTCCTCGCGAGTGTGTCTGACATTCGCCGCCTGGATGTATGACACTCTCCCGATTCCGGCTGCGCGACACGGCTACCCGGCGCGGTCAGACGGCGGCGCGAGGCGCGACTGTCATACATTGCCCCGAGGATTGTCAGACATCGTTCCTATGGTCCCGCTCAACAGCGAGATGAGCCAAAAAATCACGCTGAATGATTACTCGAAGCCTTCATTGGGAAATCGCGCCCTCGTTGCGAATAAAGGGCGTCGCGGAGGGACTGGCGTCCACTTAGAGGTTACGTCGGCCCAGAGCAGTTAGCCTCGAAGGTATGCCCGAAGGGATCGTTCCCGAACTTCTCATAGCCCTCGCTCTCGTCTTGCTGATCGGCGCTATCGTGCTCGTCGCCCGCCGGCGCGGGCCGGGAGACGATGAGCCGGCAGCCCCCCCGGTGACGCCCGACGAGACGACCGCAGTCGAGGAGACCCGCGCCGGTACGGCCGAGGCCGCCCCAGAGCGCGCGGCCGTCGTGGAACCCGAGGCTCCTCCCGCCGCGGCTCCGCCTCCGCCGGAGCTCGTGCGGCCGAGCCTGCGGGAACGACTGTCCAAGAGCAGGCGGGCGCTCGCCGGGCGGCTTGCCGAGGCACTCGGGCGGGGGGTCGACGCCGAGACGTGGGACGACCTCGAGGCCGCGTTGATCCAGGCCGACGTGGGGGTGGAAACGGCAACCAAGATCGTGGGAGAGGTGCGCGACAAGGCGCGGCAGGCAAAGATATCGGACCCCGACGGCCTGCGGGCGCTGCTCGCCGACGAGGTCCTCGCGGTGTTCGATTTGGAGGTCGACCGGGGATTGTCGTTCTCGCCCGCCGGGGTGACGGTGTGGCTCGTCGTCGGAGTAAACGGCACCGGCAAGACGACGACGATCGGAAAGCTCGCCGCCGATCTCCGGATGCATGCAAAAAACGTCGCCCTCGCGGCGGCAGACACCTTCCGAGCCGCCGCCGACGAACAGCTTGCCGTCTGGGCCGACCGCGCCGGAGCCGAACTCGTGAAGCATCAGCCGGGAGCCGATCCCGGAGCGGTCGCATTTGACGCGTTCAAGCACGCGCGGGCCAGCAACCTCGACGTCCTCATCGTCGACACCGCCGGCCGCCTGCACACGAAGACGCCCTTGATGGACGAGCTCGCCAAGGTCCGCAGGGTTATCGAGAAGGAGGGCGAGGTCCACGAGTCACTGCTCGTTATCGACGCCACTGGTGGACAGAACGGATTGGTCCAGGCGCGCGAGTTCGCGGACGCAACCGGCGTGACCGGCGTCGTCCTCACCAAGCTCGACGGGACCGCCAAGGGCGGGATCGTTTTGGCGATCGAGGAGACTCTCGGGATCCCGATCAAGCTCGTCGGCATAGGTGAGGGAATCGAGGACCTCGAGCCCTTCGAGCCGAAGAACTTCGTCGAAGCACTGCTGGCCTGAGATGAACATCGTCGTGGCCGGAGGCACCGGATTCATCGGTCGGCACATCTCCCGCGCGCTCATGGATTCCGGGCACCGTGTCGCGGTTGTGTCGCGCCGTCCCGATAGCGCCGGTCGCGTCCCCGAGGTGCAGGGAGCCGAGTCCATCGCGGCCGACGTAACCGACTCCTCTTCTCTCACCGGCAAACTCGACGGCGCGGACGCGGTCGTAGGAGCGGTGCAGTTCCCGAATCATCCCGTCGAGGTCCCTCGAAAGGGACTGACCTACGACAACTTCGATCGTCGCGGGACAGAGAACCTTATCGGAGAATGCGTGCGCGCCGGCGTCGACAAGTTCTTCTACATGAGCGGGGCGGGGGCCGATCCCACCAGCGACAAGTCGTGGTACCGAGCAAAGGGCGTCGCCGAAAAGGCGCTGGTCTCGAGCGGCCTCAACTACGCGATCCTGCGGCCGTCGTGGGCCTATGGTCCCGAGGACAGGGCCCTCAACCGTCTGGCGAAGATCGCGCGCTGGTCCCCGGTTGTGCCGCGACTGGGTCTGAGCCCCCAGCGGATTCAGCCGGTCTCCGTGGACGACATCGCTCTGGCCGTCCAGAGAGCCTTTCAGCGCGAAGACGTCTGGAATCGCGCCTACGAGATCGGGGGGCCCGACGTCCTGACGATGCAACAGGTCCTCGAGACGATGCTCGAGGTCCTGGGCAAGAGAAGGCTCATCGTTCCGGTTCCGACGGCGCTCGCCAAGCTCGGCACCGCGCCCCTCGTGCTTCTGCCGAAACCGCCGATGACGCCGTTCGGAGTCGAGTTCGCGGTGCAGGATGGGATCGTCGACACGACCGACCTGGAGAAGTTTCTCGAGGTTCAGCCCGTGTCGCTCCGCGAGGGTCTGTCCCGATACATGACAAGAGGATGAGCTGATGTTCGACACTCTGTCCGCCCGGCTCGACGACATCTTCACCCGGCTCCGGTCGCGCGGGCGGCTGACCGAAAAGCAGGTCGACGAGGTGCTGCGCGAGATAAGACTCGCCCTGCTCGAAGCGGACGTCTCCCTCAAGGTGGTCAAGGCGTTCGTGGCGGACGTGCGGGAGCGCGCCGAGGGGGCCGAGATTCACAAGAGCCTCTCGCCCGCGCAACAGGTCATCAAGCTCGTAAACGCGGCCCTCGTCGACATCCTCGGGGGAGAGGCGCGAGGACTCGAGCCGTCCCCCAAGCCTCCGCGGACGATTCTGATCGCCGGTCTACAGGGATCGGGCAAGACGACCGCCGCGGCCAAGCTCGCCAAACACCTAAAGGCCCAGGGGCGGCGTCCTCTCATGGCGGCCTGCGACCTGCGCAGACCGGCCGCCATCCGGCAGCTTCAGCTGCTCGGCGATCAAACTGGCGTCGAGGTCTACGCGCAACTGGACGCGCACGACGCTCCCGGGGTTGCGAGTCGCGCCCTCGAGCATGCGCGGGCCGAAGGTTTTACCGACTTCATCGTCGACACCGCGGGACGACTGCACGTGGACCCGGAGCTGATGGCGGAGCTGAGCGCGGTGTCCGGAGTTATCAATCCTGTCGAGACGTTGCTCGTGTGTGACGCGATGACGGGACAGGACGCCGTCAACGTAGCCGAGTCGTTCAGACAAGAGGTCGATATCACCGGCGTCGTCCTCACAAAGCTCGACGGCGACGCGCGCGGAGGAGCCGCACTCTCCATGACCTACATAACCGGAAAGCCCATCAAGTTTGCCGGGGTGGGTGAGAAGTTGGGAGACCTCGAGCCCTTCCATCCCGACCGGATGGCATCGCGCATTCTGGGGATGGGCGACGTCCTTACCTTGATCGAGAAGGCCGAGGACGCGTTCGACGAGGCCGAAGCAAAAAAGATGGAGGCCAAGCTCCGCCGGGCCGACTTCAACTTCGAGGACTTCTTACAGCAGATGCAGATGCTCAAGAAGATGGGGCCGATGTCCCAGGTGCTCGGCATGCTTCCCGGCGTCTCCAAGCTTCCCGTTGCCGACGGCGAGATCGATCAGCAACTGCCGCGCATCGAGGCCATCATCCGATCGATGACGGAACAGGAACGCAACGACCCGGCCCTCATCAACGGGAGCCGTCGCTCCCGCATCGCCCGGGGGTCGGGAACGAGCGTTCAGGAGGTCAACAAACTCGTGAAGCAATTCAACGAGGTCCGAAAGATGATGAAGTCGATGTCACAGGGCAAGAAGGGACGGAGGTTGCCGGGGGGCATCAAGCTTCCGCCCGGGCTCGGGCGGTAACTCCAGAGGCCCATGTTTGGCTTGTTAACATGAGCCTCCCGCCAGAATCCCGAGGAGGAGCATGGTCAAGATCAGGCTGATGCGCGTCGGAAAGACCAAGCAGCCCAGTTTCAGGGTTGTGGTCGCCGACCAGCGCAGCCCGAGGGACGGTCGCATCATCGAGGCGATCGGGCACTACTCGCCCCGGCAGGACCCCTCGGAGATCACGATCGATTCGGATCGCGCCGTGTTCTGGCTTCAGAGGGGGGCCCAGCCCTCGAACACCGTCAAAAAACTGCTTCAGATCTCGGGAGCGTGGTCGGCCTTCACCGGGGAGGCCCCGCCGGCGCCCGCCCCCCGACCCACCAAGGCAACAGTTGCGGCATCGGTTCAGCAGGAGCCCTCCGAGGCACCCGCGGAGGTCCCCGAGGCCGCCGATCAACAGCCCGCCGCCCCCGACGCGGCCGGAAAAGAGAGCACTTGACCCGCCCGCTTCTCGAGTTCGTGACCGAGTGGCTGGTCGACCATCCCGAGGACGTCGCGATCGAGGAGGTCGAGGGTGATCAGGGCCAGCTCATTCTCGAGCTCTCGGTTCATCCCGACGACGTCGGAAAGGTCATCGGCAAACGGGGACGGATCATCCGCGCTCTGCGAACTCTTGCCAAGGCCGCCGGCCAAAGGAAGGGCACGCCGGTCACCGTAGAGGTCGTCGACTAGGCCTCCTCAATGAATGAGGGGGCTCCGGCTCGCCTCCTTGCGGCGGAGGTCGGAAAGCCGCATGGGCTCTCGGGGGAGGTCTACGTCGTGCCCATCTCGGACGACCCCACCAGATTCGATCCCGGCTCCGTCCTCCTCCGCGAGGACGGAACGACCGTGGCCGTGGAATCGGCCCGCCGTCACCGGGAGCGCCTGCTCGTCAAATTTGCCGGCGTAAACGACCGGGAGTCCGCGGAGGTGCTGCGAGGCCCCCTCTACGTGACCCCCGACGCGTTGAGAGAACTGGAAGAGGACGAGTACTGGCCGCACGAGCTGGTCGGATGCGCGGTCTTCGACACTGCCGAACGACGTATCGGCGAGATCGAGGCCGTCACTCCGGGGGCCGCTCAGGACCTCCTTTCGGTGAGAACGCCCCGCGGCCTCAAATCGATCCCCGCCGTCAAGGAGATGATCCTCGAAGTCGACCTCGCCGCTCGCCGGGTGACCGTCGATCCTCCCGAGGGATTGTTGGATTGATGGAGATAGATCTCGTAACGCTGTTCCCCAACTTCTTTGAGGCTCCGCTCAAGATCAGTTTGATCGGAAAGGCAATCGAGGCGGGAAGGCTCTCGGTCGAGGCCCACGACCTCAGAAGGTGGGGCCTCGGCAAGCACCTGTCCGTCGACGACGAACCCTACGGAGGCGGCGCCGGCATGGTCATGCGTCCGGAACCCCTGTTCGAGGCGATCGACTCTCTGCGCCGGGCCGATTCCCACGTCGTCCTTCTGTCGGCGCGGGGGCAGAGGCTGACGCAGGAAATGGTGGTCGAGCTCGCATCGTTCGACCACCTCGTGTTGGTCTGCGGTCGCTACGAGGGCGTCGACGAACGGGTGGCGCAGTTCGCCGTCGACCGGGAGGTATCGATAGGCGACTACGTGGTAGCCGGGGGGGAGGTGGCCGCGCTCGTGGTGATCGAAGCGGTCGGGCGGCTCGCCCCCGGGGTCTTGGGGAACGTCCGCTCGCTCGACCAGGAGTCGTTCACGACCGGGTTGCTCGAGTACCCGCAATACACGCGGCCCGTCGAATATCGCGGTCATCGAGTCCCCGACGTACTCCTTTCGGGTAACCATCCCGCCATCGCCGAGTGGAGGTCACAACAGTCCGAAGAGATCACGAAAAAGCGACGACCCGATCTCGCCGGCGGCACACAATAGGGATATGGCGACCACGACGCTGAACCGTCCCGAAGCGGGCTCGATTCCCACCAAGCCGGGCGTCTATCTGTTCAAGGACCGCTCCGAGCGCGTCGTCTACGTGGGCAAGGCGAAGTCCTTGCGCTCCCGGTTGTCGAACTACTTCGCGACGGGGCTCAACCCGCGGACCCAGGCCATGGTCGAGGCGGCGACCGACGTCGAGTGGATCGTCACCGACAGTGAAGTCGAGGCGCTGCACCTGGAACTCAATCTCATAAAGCAGCACCGACCTCGCTACAACGTGAGATACCGAGACGACAAGAGTTACCCGTACCTCGCGATAACGCTCGACGAGGAGTTCCCCAGGGCTCGCGTCATGCGGGGGCCCAAGAAAAAGGGAGTTCGCTACTACGGCCCCTTCGCGCACGCCTACGCCATACGGGACACGCTCGACCTACTGTTGAGAACCTTCCCGATGAGGACGTGTTCGCAGGGGGTCTTCGATCGCTG
>JALZEK010000093.1 GCA_030862065.1 Actinomycetota bacterium
ACAGGACAGTTTGTCGGGAGTCCGCCTGAAGCGACCGGCTGTCGAGTTTGCGTGCGACGCGGCCCTTGTGACGCGCCAGGATGGGCATCACGATCAAAGAGACGAGCGCCAACACTATCCCCGGGAGGCTCTCTTCGGGGCGGGACCGCGTGGCGAGATCCCAGATCGCCCTGACTCCGACGTAACCGGCCAGACCAAAGAAGGCGATCGCTACAAGCCTCACAGCCTTTTTCTCGAGGTCCTCTGCGGTGCGACCCGAACCCCTCTCCGCCCGAATGCGCCAGAGAAGAACCGCGGCAGACGATGCCTCGGCCACGGAATCAAGGGCGAAGCCGACAAGTGCCACGGACCCGGCGGCGATTCCCGCGACCATTCCGACCGCCACCTCGAGGACGTTCCACCCGACCGAGAAGAACTCGAGGCGGAACCCATCGGCGAGAGCCGCTTCTCTTGCCTCTGCAGCACCGGCGGAACGGACACCCGGGGGCGGAGGAGAGTCCTGACCGGGGCGGCCGAGGGGGGCCGCGCTCTGTCCCATGGTTCGATGTTAAGCCTTGGGACCGGCGTCTCCCGGTTGGGACCGGCGCCCGTGGGAAGAAGTGCTAGGAAGAATTCGTTCCCTTGATTAAGGAGACAATTTGCCAGACAAACCAGCTCAGGAGGAAAACGTGACGGTAGTGACTGGAACAGCACCTCCCGAAGCCACCGATACCAGAACGGATGAGCAGGATCTGTCCGAGGGGATCGAGCATCCCGCGAAGGTCATGCGTATCGCGTCGATGGCACGCCAGTTACTCGATGAGGTGCGTCACGCCTCGCTTGATGAAGCGAGCCGGAGTCGGATGCGGGAGATCTACGAGACCTCTGTCAAAGAGCTTTCCGAGATTCTTTCGCCGGAACTACGGGACGAGTTGGAGCGGCTGAGCCTGCCGTTCAACCAGGACGCCCCGAGCGATGCGGAACTGAGAGTTGCGCATGCCCAGTTGGTCGGGTGGCTCGAGGGTCTCTTCCACGGAATTCAGGCAATGCTCTTCGCGCAACAAATGGAAAGCCGCCAGAGGCTCGAGGAGATGCGCCGGAGGAGTCTACCGACACCCGGGGAAGCTCAGTCGGGGCCGGGCACGTACCTTTAGGCGGCACCTCATCGCTGGATTCTGCGGATGGCTCCCGGCGTCAAGAAATAGAGCCAGTGCCCGGGTCCTTCGGATACATCCAAGATCCCTCTCGAACCGTTGTAGATAACGTTGTGAGAGCGAATCCTTGATCCCCTCCGGTTGAGCCTGAACCGGTGAATTCTTCCGCTCGAATAGTCCCCGACGTAGAGGCGGTTTGAGAGACGGTCGATTCGGCCTCTGTACCACCACGCGTCGGTCGGAACGACGATGGAACTCCACCTGAACAAGGGTCCCTTCGGATTCCGGCCGACTCCGCGGGTTCCGCAGTCATAACCACTGCCCCATCCGTAGTTTCGGCCCTTGACAATCTTGTTGAGTTCATCGTCACAGTTCGGTCCGTTCTCGGTTTCAAAGAGCTGCCGAGTGCCCGGTTTGCGTGCAAGCCCGAACGGGTTGCGATGGCCATAGCTCCAAACGGGATTCCTGTTTCCCGGTCTGCTGAAGGGATTCCCTCTCGGAACTGATCCGTCGGCTTTGAATCGGAGCACCTTTCCGAGGCGACTGCTCTTTTGTTGCGCCAGCGATGGATTGTGGTTCTCACCGGTGGCAACGAACAGTTTCTTGCCGATGAACTCGAGTTGTCCGCCGTTGTGGTAGCCGGATGAAGCGGGAAGGCCGGAGACGATGTTTTTCTGGTTGCGGCATCTGTTGTTTCTGACGGTAAACCTGGAGACTCGGTTCGAACGTGGCGAGGCGTTCGTGTAATAGACATAGAGCCAGTGGTTCTTCCTGAAGTTGGGATGCAACGAGATTCCCAATGCTCCCTGTTCCCCGGAGCTGGCAACCCGAAGATCTCGGCAGGGACGACGCTTTAGTCGCCGGCCTACCATCACTCGAACCTTCCCACTGTTCTTCTCGGTGAAGAAAATCTTTTTGGTGCCCTTCACCCAGGCCATGTCCACCGGGAAGTTCAAACCGGTTTTGTAGTTGGCCACCTTCAGACCCCGGGGCAGGGCTCCGGCGGGGGCCGCCGTCGCCAGGACCATGATCGCCATCGAGGCCGCGCCTCGTTTCACTCTGCCCTTTCGCACGCCGAACATGATGAACTACTTTGCCCGGACTGCTTCCCACACCGGTCGGCCCCCGCGCCCGTATCATCTTTGCCGGAGGCGTGCCCGAGCGGCCGAAGGGAGCGCACTGCTAATGCGTTAAGGGGTGACAAGCCCCTTCCAGGGTTCAAATCCCTGCGCCTCCGCCCCTGCGGTGCACGGCCCCTGCGGTGCTCGCCTGCGGCTCCGCTCCTCGGGGACCGATTCCAGAAGTCCAGCGCGGCCGTTGCGCTGGACCCATGCTCTCTCTGGCTGCGTCCTCGGGGACGGGATGCGGCGGCCACGGCCCCTGCGGTGCTCGCCTGCGGCTCCGCTCCTCGGGGACCGAGATTCCAGGAGTCCAGCGCGGCCGTGCGCTGGACCCGGATCCTGTTCCTTAGGAGAGCGGCGGGCCCATTGCGCCGCTCCCAGGCTTTCCCTGCGGCACCCTTTGATTTTCGTTCTCTGCTCCTCTGAGTACCTCAGAGGTACTTGCAGGAGCAGAGAAGGTCGGCGGCCCCGGCCCCCCCACCAGTTAGGCTTTTTTGCTACTCGCGCCCGTAGCTCAGTGGATTAGAGCGTCCGGCTACGGACCGGAAGGTCGGGGGTTCGAATCCCTCCGGGCGTACTCGACCACCTGAATCAGCCACTCTCTGGGGGTTCTGCCGGGTTGGGAATTTTGAGTCGGTTAGACGAGCAGCGCAATCGCCAGGCGGTAGCGCGCGCCCGCCATTTGTTGAATGAGGGCGAAGAGGTCCAGCACTGGGTCCGCGTCCGCCACGCGGAGGAGCGTGGGGAGGGATTCGCCTACGTCACGGATCGCCAGCTCATTGTTCGATGGGGACACACCGACGGGCAGATCTTCGAGTGGGACGAGGTCGAGGCGTGGGGAGTAGAGACCGGCGCCACCGGCGGCCCCGTCCTGTTTATCGAATCCCGACGCGAGCAAGCGACCGTTCAGATGCCGGCTCACAGCCGGGAGGGTGCGGACAAGGCAACTCACTTCCTAAGAGGGGTGACCGAGAGGGCTCCCAAGCCCCGCAGGCCTCTATCCCGGGAAAGGTTCCATCACTCCCCGCCCGAGGGCGAGGTCACCGTGTCTCGGGAAAGGCGATCCGCGTGGGGCCTCACCAAGAGGATCGTTGTAACGGTCCTCGGCGTCGCCCTGATCCTGTTTGGGTTGGTCTTCGGATGGCTTCCGATCCTTCCGGGGATCCTGCCGATTCTTGCCGGGCTGGCCTTGCTCGCGACCGAATACGACTGGGCCAAGGACGTCTCCGAGTGGATGAAGGATCGCTACCACGACGCCAAGAAGAAGGTGAAGCAGCGCAAGACGCAGGCCAAGTGACCGCGGACGAGCGCTTTATGCGTCTTGCCCTCGAGGAGGCTTACAAGGCTCTCGACCACGGTGACGTTCCCATTGGGGCGGTGATTGTCAAGGATGATCAAGTCCTCGCCGCCGCGGGGAACGAGCGAGAGTTCAGTGGCGATACCACGGCGCACGCCGAATTGCTGGTGCTCCGCGCCGCGTCAGAGCGACTCGGAACCTGGCGACTGGAACAAACGACCTTGTTCGTTACCCTCGAGCCGTGCGCGATGTGCGCGGGAGCACTTGTGCTGGCGCGGGTGGGTCGCCTGGTCTACGGCGCGCAGGACCGCAGAGCGGGAGCCGCCTACTCTCTGTACAACATCCCTCAGGATCCAAGACTGAATCACCAGGTCGACGTGACCACCGGCCTCCTCAGCAATGAGTGCTCGGAAGTGCTGAGGCGATTTTTTGAATCCAGAAGAGGCCCGCGTCTAGAGCCCTAGGCCGGTTGGGGAGTGGCGGTGGGGGCGGGATTCGAACCCGCGGGGGGCGTGAACCCCCAATCGCTTTCGAGGCGATCCCGTTATGGCCGCTTCGGTACCCCACCAGCGAGAGCCGAGTATACGAGCGCATCTTTCCTTCCCAGGCAGATACGCGACTTGGCGCGCGCGGGCTCGCGCGCCCTCGATCACCGATGAGTGGCCGCTATATTGCTCGACGGAGACGTGCGGGAGCGGCCTAACCGGCGCGCCTGGAGAGCGCGTGGCCCCGTAAGGGGTCCAAGGGTTCAAATCCCTTCGTCTCCGCCCCGCGGCCCCCGCCGGTGCATGGCCCCCTGCGGTGCTCGCCTGCGGCTCCGCAGCCGAAACCGCAGGGTGCCTTACTCTTCCATGTTTCTTGCCTCACGGGCACATTTCGTGGAATAGATGACGAGTAGGTGCTCACGAGCTCCCAGCCCGCCCCCGTAGCCATTCACATGAGAGCGTCGAGGATCGCTCGCCGCATCCCCTCGATAGAGGCTGGTCGGCGACAAGGCCCGTACTCGATTCGGTCGCCACTAGCAAGTTCCACAACGACGTTTCCTCCGAATTCGCAGTAAAAAACCCCCTGCCATACATCGCGAGGCAGTGGCGAGGGAATCGATTCCTCAATATTGGCGAGCGGCCTGTCGGAGCCGCTCGGACGGAGAGCGAACGCCGGCGAGTTGGGTCCCTCTGGATATGGCTCAAGCCAAATAGATACGACGTCGTCCCTCCCGAAGGGCAACGGCTGACTCTGACGCTGGATGTAGAAAGCGACGGTGGTGACCGCAGCGACGAAAATGGCGCTCAGGATTGTGACACGGCGCATACCCATATCGTCGCGCTGGCAGAGGCCTTGTGTGGGCGCGACCTGTCATTCCGCGGCGCGCGAGTTGTGGCGCGGCACGCTCGCGCGTCAAGTCGCCGTGTTCTCATTCATCCGACTGCATCGAGGCGTTGCGAGGCCCCCAGGGGCCCTCGATGTCATTAGCCCGACCCCCAGGGCGGGTCCGGGCCGGGACTACGTCTGGTCGAACGGGTTGGTCGGTTCGAAGCTGCGTACGGTGACATCAGGAACGAGCTGCTTAAAGCGTTCCATGTCCCTGGGCGTGCCCGCGACGAACCCATAATGCATCGGGACGACCATCTTCGGACCGAGCCTGCTAACCGCGTCTACCGCTTCCTCGGCGGTCATCGTGTAGGTGCCTCCGATGGGCAGGAACGCGATGTCGCAGTCAATCGCCTCCATCTCCGGGATCGCGTCGGTATCGCCGGAGTGATAGAGGCGTGTCCCCTCCAGCGTGAAAACATAGCCGACCCAGCCGTTTGCCTTGGGATGGAACTTCTGGCGATCCGGCGCAGTGTTGTACGCGGGAACCACGTCCACCGAGATCCCCGCGAGCTCCAACGCGTCGCCCGGAGAGACGATCTCGATGCTGCCGGTCAGTTCCTTGGCAACGTCGGCGGTCGTCGCGATGCGCGTGTGCTCCCCACGCACCTTCTCGATGTCCTCCGCGGAGAAGTGGTCGTCGTGCGCATGGGTGACGAAAATGACGTCGGCCCGCGGCGCGCCGTTCGGTACGCCCCACGGATCGAGGTAGACCTTGGTGTCACCGTCGTACAAGAAGCTCGAGTTCTTGAGCCATGTGAATCTGTCGAGTACGTCCACGGCGCTCACTCCTCTCCTGTTTCGACGAGATCGGCTTCGGTGAAATCGCTGAGTCCGATGAGGTCTGCGGTTTTCATGCGCACGGAGTCGGTGTGGGTACCGGCGGCGAAAACGATCCACTCCCTCGATCTGATCGTCGGATCCACGAAGCCGTGCACGTTGAGAAGGTCGGGAGCCGGCGGGGCGGCCCCCAGCTCGTAATCGGGAAAGTCGCGCTCCAAATCATCCTCGGACGCGAGGCGGATGGTCTTGTCATCGGTCGCGTCGCGCACCTTGTGCATGTCGAGCCGATGACCGCCCGGGATGACCGCAAGCGCGTAGCCCTCGCGGCCCTTTAAAACCAGCGACTTCGCGACCTCATCGGGATCGATCCCGAGAGCACGCGCCTCGTCGACAGAAGAGAGCGACTCGGAATGGGACAGCAGCTCCCATTGTTTGTCGGTGGAATCGAGGTACCCGCTCAGCTTCTGGTTGACGGCCATGTGGACCCCCGGGGTTCGTTCCTATCTAGAAGCTAACGCTCTTCTCCGAGCTCTTTTGGCAGAAGACCTCGGTGCGTCTGGTGCCGTTCTCTTCCAGGTTCCTTGCCTCACACACAGGCACATTTCGTGGAATAGATGACGATTGGAGGCAAAAGAAGGGACGGGGCCGCGCCTGGCACGCGCCGACGCCAAGTATCCTGGCCGCGGCCGTGCTAGGCGGGGGGTTCGGGGTCCCCTGTACCGGAAACCCTCGATACGCCGGGTCGACTACCCGTCTGCGGCCCGCGGATGGCCGGGCAGCCCCCGGCAAGCGGCGTGGATGGTCGGGTCCTGCGCGACCCGGAGCCGTGAACCCGGTCAGGCCCGGAAGGGAGCAGCCGTAAGCGGTGTACCGGGTGTGCCGCGGGGTCGCCCGGCCGGAGCCGGCTACCGGGAAAGCGCCGGCGGTTCGCAGGTCCAGGACGGGGCGCACGGCCTTTCGCGTTCTGTCGCTTCGTTCGGGTGATCGCCGGTTTGTGACCTGGGCGCCCACTAGGATCGAGCTAATGGCCTACCTCTCGCTCTATCGCAAATACCGTCCGCAGACATTCGAGGAAATACTCGGGCAGGACCACGTCTCCAAGACGCTGGCCAATGCCATCTCCGAGGACCGAGTCTCGCACGCGTACCTGTTCACCGGGCCCCGGGGCACTGGCAAGACGAGTACGGCTCGAATACTGGCGAAGGCGCTCAACTGCGCCGAAGGTCCCACCCCAAGCCCCTGTGGCAAGTGCGAGTCGTGCATTGCAATTAGGGACGGCTCCTCTCTAGACGTCATTGAGATGGATGCTGCATCTCATTCGAAGGTGGACGAGACCCGCGAGATCCTCTCCGGGGTACCGCTGGCAACGGCGGCGGGGAGACGCAAGGTCTACGTGATCGACGAGGTCCACATGCTCTCCGCCGCGGCGTTCAACGCCCTGCTGAAGACCCTCGAGGAACCTCCGGGCCACGTCGTCTTCGTGCTGGCGACGACGGAAGCCCACAAGGTGCTGCCCACGATCATCTCTAGGACTCAAAGGTTCGACTTCCGGCGAGTGTCGGTCGAAACGATCGAGTCACATCTCGCCCATGTCGCCAAGTCCGAGAGTATCGACGCGGATCCCGACGCACTCGCTCTTATCGCAAAGCATTCGGACGGAAGCGTCCGCGATGCGCTTTCGATCCTCGATCAGCTCGCGACCCTCGGTCGTCATGTCGACGAGAACGATGTCCAGAGGATGTTGGGCCGCCGGACGGAGGACGCGCTTAGAGATTTGTTTGAGTCGGTATCGGTCGGAGACGTCCCGAACATCTTCCAAACGCTGCATCAGCTCGTCGCACAAGGTGGGGACGCGCGGCAAATTACGGTTCAAGCCATACAGGTCGCTCGCTCCCTGCTTCTGCTCAAGACGACTCCGGGGGCTGAGGATCTGCTCGACGTGTCGGTCGAGGACGCGACCCTGTTGGCGCAGCAGGCCGAGAAGTTCTCCGCCGGCACGCTCCTGCGAACGATCGATCTGCTGTCCAAGGCTTTGACCGAGATGAGGAATTCCCCCGAACACCGTCTCTTGCTGGAAATCGCCCTGGTGCGAGCTGCCGCTCCCGAAACCGATCCTTCCGCCAATGGACTCCTCGGCCGGATTGAGAGATTGGAACGGCTGATGGGGATTCAGGCCGAACCGGTGAGTACCGATCAAACCGCTTCCGTCCAGGAAAGCTCGCCCGCGCCGGGCCCGGACAGATCGACTTCCAGACCGGGTCCGTCTACACCGAAGCCGCGCTCCGAGGCCCAGGCCGAGTCGCGACCCGAGGTCCAGGCCGAGACGACCGAGCAGGCCCCGGCAGAGCAGTCGACGAGCGAGGGAGAGTCGCGAGCGGTTCCCGCCCAGGTAGGTCTCGGCCATATACGAGATGCGTGGGGGGCGACGATGAAAGAGGTGAGCAACCGCAGCAAAAGGGTTTGGGGACTGTTGAGCCCGTCTAGGCCGGTGGATTTCGATGGGTCGACCCTGACGGTCGAGGTACAAGCGGACTTTCACAGCGCCTCTATGGCGGACGGGCGTAATCGAGATGTACTCGTGGCTTCCCTTCATGCCGCTCTCGGGATTTCGCCGGGGCTTGAGTTCACAACGAGAGCCGAAGCCGGGTCCAAGCAGGAACCGGAAAAGAGCGAGGCCGACGACATCCCGGCCTCGGATGCGGCTGCCGAACAGGATCCTGTCGAACTCGTGAAGAAAGGGCTCTCTGCAGAGGTCATCGAGGAGAAGAGCCAGTGAGTTTGTCGTGAAAGACATGCAGCGGATGATGAAGCAGGCTCAAAAAATGGCGGCCGACCTCCAGCGCGCGCAGGAGGAACTGGCCGAGCGCGAGTTTGAGGGATCCGCGGGCGGCGGAGCCGTCCACGCGGTCGTGTCTGGTGATCAGCACGTGAAGACCGTGACCATCGACCCCGAGATCTTCGAGGGCGAACCTGATTCGGACGACATCGAGATGCTGGCCGATACGGTGACCGCCGCCGTCAACGATGCCTTGGCCAAGGCGCGTGATGCACAGCAGCAAGTTCTTGGTCCCCTCTCGGGTGGCCTCGGAGGCATGGGTCTGCCCGGCGCCTAGTCGGTCGGCCGTTCGGTTAAAAGGGGATTCCTTTGTTAGCGGGACCTATTCAGCGGCTGATCGACGAGCTTTCGAGACTGCCTGGAATCGGGCCCAAGAGCGCGCAACGGGTGGCTTTCTATCTCCTCAGGTCGACGGATGACGATGCTCGGCGGCTGGCCGCGGCCATCTCCGAAGTAAAGGAGAAGGTTCGTCTATGCGCCCGATGCTTCAACGTGACGGATCAGGAGCTCTGTGAGTTCTGCCGCGACGACCGGCGCGATCCCTCCGTGGTCTGTGTCGTTCAGGAACCTCCGGACATCGTCGCCATCGAAAGAACTCGAGAGTTCAACGGGCTGTATCACGTCCTTCAGGGCGCCATCTCCCCCATAGAGGGGGTGGGGCCCGAAGACCTCCGCGTCGCCGAGTTGCTCGACCGGGCAGGCCCGAACTCGGGAACAGTTACCGAGGTCATCCTCGCGACCAACCCGAACGTCGAAGGTGAGGCGACGGCCATGTATCTCGCTCGCTTGCTCGGCCCCCTGGGTGTGAAGGTGACCCGTCTGGCGAGCGGCCTGCCGGTGGGCGGGGATCTGGAGTACGCAGACGAGGTCACCCTGGGCCGGGCCCTGGAAGGTCGCCGGGACGTCTCGGACTGACCAGACAAAACCCGTCTCCCCCCGGGCAAACGGGGGCAATCCACCCAAATTCTGGTTGCCAAACGCCCATTTAATGGCGTATTTTTACGCAGGGTGATTACTCAAACGCGATGCGTGTTTAGCGGGCCGATTCCGGGGGACCGGCCTTAGGTGGCGATCGCACGGTCCAGCATGCGCGCTTACCTGCGGCTTTCGGTCCTCGCGACCGCCGCGGTGGTTCTGCCGCCCGTCTGTTTGTTCCTCGCGGTCGCAATCCGCGCTCGCACGAGCGCCGCGGTTGGCGTCGGAGCCCTGGCCGCGCTGGCACTCGCCCTGGTCCTTGCCACCCTGGGCTCGCACTTGTGGCGACGCCGACCCGAGTCGATGGATCTGTCGTTCAGCGAGTTGACGCTGTGGGGATTTCTGCGACGGCGGAAGGCGGAGATCAAGCTCGAACAGGGCGCGAAGATCCTGGGTCTCGATCGCCGCGGAAAACCGCTCCGCAGGGCGCGCCTTTCCCGGAGCGAGAAACTGAAGGTCCTGCGGGACCTTGCACATGCTCTCGAAACCAAAGATCCCTACACTCACGGCCACTCGACTCGAGTGGAACACCTCGCCTCGAAGGCGGCTGCGAGGTTGAGACTCTCCGACAGACAGCTTGAGGATCTCCGCCTGGCGGCAACGCTGCACGATGTCGGAAAGATCCGCGTACCGATCCAGATCCTTCGCAAACCCGATGGCTTGACACAAGCGGAACGGGCAGTCGTTCAGGAGCACTCGTCCGTGGGGGCCTGGATGGTGTCGGGCGTGAGCAATCGTGAGGTTGTTGCCGGCGTCCGTTACCACCACGAAAGATGGGACGGCCGCGGATATCCCGATGGACTCGCAGGCGCGGAGATTCCAATGCTGGCGCGCCTCATCGCCGTCGCCGACGCGTACGACGCCATGACCTCGGCCCGGCCCTACAGACCGGGAAGGGACAGACGTGAAGCGCTCAAGGAAATCCGGCTCGAGTCGGGTCATCAGTTCGATCCTCTCGTCGTCGATGCGTTTCTCGAGACCGAGTCAAAACACTCTCCGGTGCTCGGGCTTTTCTCCCTCGGCTTCTCAAGTCGCTTTTTGCGGCGAGTCTTCTCATGGAGCGGACACACTTCCACCGGCGTGGGCCCCGTCGTCGGTGCGGTAGGGGCCAGTTCCGTTCTCATCGCTTCGATGCTTGCCTCGCCGGCCGGGTCTCCGGCGCGCCAGAACGCGGTGGACAACTTTGAGCGGGCCGATCGGGCATCCGTCGCCGAGGTTCTCGCCGACGACGTAACCAAGAAGGCTGGCACCAAGCGGAGGAGAGTCACGGCCAAGCGATCCGCCGTAGCCGCCGGTGAACGGGAGGACCTCGACCGGGCAACTACCCCCGCCCCGCGGGCCCCCGATGGTCCGCGACCGAAGGACGTACCGGGGGGCCCCGACCCCGGTCCTCCGGATGACGGAGATCGACCCGCTCCGCCCGACCCACCGGACCCACCCGCCCCACCCGACCCCCCGCCGCCTCCGGAGGCCGAGAAAACACATTCCGATCCGCAGCCGGATCACGGACGAGACTGTCCTCCCGGGCATCCACCCCAGGGGGCTGGCCCGGGGAGCGTCAAGCACTGCGGCGGTTAACCCCCGGATAACACCGTCTGGGCGGTGAGCCCAACGTTTAGGTTGGTCCGATGGCGCTGATCGTCCAGAAATACGGAGGTACCTCGGTTGGCGGTGCCGACCGGCTTAAGGAAGTTGCTCGTCGCGTCGTGGGGGCCGCAGATTCGGGCCAGCGAGTCTGCGTTGTGGTTTCGGCGATGAACGACACCACGGACGAGCTTCTCGACCTCGCTTCTCAGATTTCTCCCGCCCCCCACGTCCGGGAACTCGACATGCTTCTGACCGCGGGTGAGCGCATCTCGATGGCCCTGCTCTCGATGGCGATCATCGACCTGGGGAGGGAGGCCGTCTCGTTGACCGGCTCCCAGGCCGGAATCGTTACGGACACGGCCCACGGCAAGGCCCGGATCGTGGAGGTGCGGGCGCGGCGCGTCCTCGAGGCCCTGGATGCTGGAAAGATCGTCATCGTTGCCGGTTTTCAGGGCGTTTCAACGGAGTTTGACGTGACGACATTGGGAAGGGGGGGCTCGGACACGACGGCCGTCGCGCTGGCCGCTGCTTTGGAGGCGGACGTCTGCGAGATTTTCACGGACGTCGCGGGGGTTTTTACGGCCGACCCACGAATCGTTCCGGAGGCGCGCAAACTTCATGCCGTCTCCTATGAAGAGATGCTCGAACTGTCGGCGACCGGAGCAAAGGTATTGATGCTGCGATCGGTGGAATACGCTCGAAACTACCGAGTTCTTGTCCACGTCCGGTCCTCTTTCACTCAAGATGAGGGGACGTGGATAAAGGAGGAAGACGAACGGATGGAACAGGCGATCATCTCGGGAGTTGCTCACGACATCTCCGAGGCCAAAGTCACGGTTCTCGGTGTACCGGACAAGCCCGGGGTTGCGGCTCGGCTCTTTCGACCTCTGGCGGACGAGGGCATCAACATCGACATGATCGTGCAAAACGTTTCGGATGAAGGCCGAACCGACGTGTCCTTCACCATTCCAAACGACGACATGGCACGGGCGGAACCCATTCTGGAGGACGCGGCTGCCGAAGTCTCGGCCGAGGGCTGGCAGAGCGACAAGGACATTGCAAAGATCTCGTTGGTGGGCGCGGGGATGAAGACCCACCCAGGGGTTGCGGCCGATATGTTCGATGCTCTGGCGGAAGCAGGAATCAACATCGAGATCATTTCGACGTCCTCGATTCGAGTCTCTTGTGTCATCCGAGCGTCCGAGGTCGAGAAGGCGGTCAAAGCGATCCACGATCGTTTCCAACTGGCTGAGGAGTCGATTCGGCGCGAGGAACACCCCGCAACCGTGAGCGGCCAGCTCCGCGCGGTTCAGCCCGAGGGGACCCGTCGTTCATGAGACTAGTGGTAGTCGGTGCAACGGGGGCGGTCGGATCCGAGATCATGCGGATCCTCGAGCAGCGCGATTTCCCAATTTCCGATGTGGTCGCGGTGGCCTCGCCTCGTTCGGCCGGTCGCCGAATCCCCTTTCGCGACGCTCACCTCGAGGTCGCTGCTCTCTCGGCCGAGGTTTTCAAAGCGGGGGACCTGGCGTTGTTCGACGTCCCCGACGACGTCTCGGATCGGTGGGCGCCGGTAGCCGCGGAGCGCGGCGCGGTAGTCATCGACAACTCGGCTGCGTTCCGGATGGACTCTCAGGTTCCCCTCGTGGTTCCGGAGATCAATCCGGAGGTCGCCCGACAACGGCCGAAATCGATCATCGCCAGCCCCAACTGCACGACTTTGGCGGCGGTCTTACCTCTGGCGGCGTTGCACCGCAAAGCCTCGCTGCGCCGGCTGATACTGGCCTCGTACCAGGCCGTATCGGGCGCCGGGCGAGGCGGGGTGGACGAGCTCTGGGATCAGACCGAGATAGCCGCGAAGGAACCGGACCGGGTCCGGGACGGTCTCGCCCGGGAAGTTCTTGAAAATGGATCGGAGTTCCCTCAGCCGATCGCAATGAACGTCGTGCCACTTTGTGGCTCGGTTCGTGAGGAGGGCTACACCAGCGAGGAACTAAAGCTCTGCCGGGAGACGAGGAAGATCATGGCGATCGAGGACCTTCCCGTTACGGCAACATGCGTGCGGGTTCCGGTCATGGTCGGTCACGGAGTGGCCGTCCACGCGGAGTTTGAGGTTCCACTCTCGGCGGAGGAGGCAACGACGATCCTGAGAGCGGCCCCGGGGGTGGAGGTAATCGATGCACCCGAGGACGGCGTGGTTCCGACCCCGCTGCACGCGGCCGGTCGCGATCCGTGCTTCGTCGGTCGGATTCGTCGCGACCTCTTCAACCCGAACGGGCTCGAGATGTTCTGCATTGCCGACAATCTTCGGAAGGGGGCCGCGCTCAACACGGTCCAGATCGCGGAGCTTGTTCTGAGCGAGTAGTAACAGGCAGCTCAGGAACAGGCGGTCCCCGTTCGGCACCCGCGCTTCGCTGGTTCCGAAGACATCCGTTGAAACGGATGCCTTCTCCACAGGGTGCCTCAGGGGATCCGCCTGTCCTTCGCTGCGCGGGGTCCTTTTCACAAAGGAGCTTCCGGCTAGCGCGATGCTGGGCCGGCACCGCTTCACGCTTGCACGACCGCAGTGATCCGGTGCTGGATAGACTCGCCCGAGATGAGCGCGCAGGCGGCGGCACGCTAATTGGTCGGATTGCTGCGGGCAGAGGCAAAGTGGCCCGTTCTTAGGCAGATCGCTACGGGCGATCGCCGGGCCCTTGGTGAAAGCGCTCATTCCCCACGCACGGTCGAGCTGGGGGCACGAACCAGCGAGGCGGACGCCACCGTCAAGTCCGTTTGTCCCTATTGCGCGGTCGGCTGCGGTCAGCTGGTTCACGTCAAGAACGACAAGATCACGAATATCGAGGGTGATCCGGACTCGCCCATCTCCGAAGGCGCACTCTGTCCGAAGGGGGCGGCCTCATTCCAACTCGTCACCGGGTCGCATCGCGTCAAGAACGTGCTCTATCGACGACCTCATTCAACCGAGTGGGAAACCCTCTCCTTGGACAAGGCCATGGACATGGTCGCGGAACGCGTCAAGAAGACCCGTGAGGAGACGTGGGAAGAGATGGACGGCGACCACAATCCGCTGAGAAGAACCTTGGGGTTCGCCCACCTCGGTGGCGCCACCCTGGACAACGAGGAGAACTACCTCATCAAGAAGCTCTTTACCGCTTTGGGCGCCATCCAGATCGAAAACCAGGCTCGTATATGACACTCCTCAACGGTCCCCGGTCTGGGGATCTCGTTCGGGAGGGGAGGAGCCACCACCTTCCAGCAGGACCTTCAGAACTCCGACTGCATTGTGATCGAGGGATCGAACATGGCCGAATGCCACCCGGTCGGGTTCAGATGGGTAATGGAGGCCAAACGGAGGGGTGCAAAGATCATTCACGTCGACCCGCGCTTCACGCGTACCAGCGCCATGGCCGACCTCCATGTTCCGATTCGGGCAGGAACAGATGTAGCTTTCCTCGGCGGAATCGTCAACTACATCATCGAGAACAACCGCTATTTCAAGGACTACGTCGTCAATTACACGAACGCGCCGGCTCTGATCTCCGCTGAGTTCCGGGACACAGAGGATCTCGACGGAATGTTCTCCGGATGGGACAGGGACAAGGGCCAGTACGACATAACCTCGTGGCAGTACGAAGGGGTCGAGGTCGCTCCCGCCGCCGGACAGCGGGAGATGTTCTCGGGCGAGCCCTCCCCCGAACGGGGCACGCAGATTGGCCATGAACGCTTCGACCGCGACCTGAAGGATCCGAATTGCGTCTTCCAGATCATCAGAAGGCATTACTCGCGTTACACGCCTCAGATCGTTGAGGAGACCTGTGGGATACCCAAGGAACTCTTTCTCAAAGTTGCGGAAGCGCTCTGTGACAACTCCGGTCGAGACAGAACTTCGGCGTTCTGCTATGCGGTGGGATGGACCCAGCACTCTATCGGCGTCCAGTACATAAGAACGGCCGCGATTATTCAGTTGCTTCTGGGCAATATCGGTCGTCCGGGCGGCGGCATTCTCGCACTGCGCGGGCATGCGTCCATTCAAGGTTCGACGGATATTCCCACTCTCTACAACCTTCTCCCGGGATACCTCCCAATGCCCAAGGCGGCCACCGACGTCGATCTTGAGAGCTACATCTCGTATAACGAATCGGCTTCAGGCTGGTGGAGTGAGTTTCCAAAGTATGTGGTCTCGCTACTGAAAGCGTGGTTCGGAAAGGCGGCAACTCCCCAGAATGACTTTTGCTACGACTACTTGCCCCATCTGACCGGCGATCACTCGCACATGACGACGGTCGCGGATATGGCGGATGGAGTCGTCAAGGGATATTTCGTAATGGGGGAGAACCCCACCGTTGGTTCGATGCACGGTGCTCTGCACCGGAAGGGGTTAAGGAGACTGCAGTGGCTTGTTGTCCGTGATTTCGCGCCGACCGAGACGGCCGAGTTCTGGCGCGATGCACCGGAAATCGCGCGGGGGGAGGTCCGGCCGGAAGACATACCCACCGAGGTCTTCTTCTTTCCGGCCGCCGCTCACACCGAAAAAGACGGAACCTTCACGAATACCCAGAGGCTTCTTCAGTGGCACCATGCCGCCGTCGACCCTCCAGGAGATTGTCGGAGCGAGTTGCACTTCATGTATCACCTGGGGGCCCGCCTCAAGGATCTTTACAGGAGCTCACGAAAGAAACGCGATAAACCCATTAAGGATTTGACTTGGGATTACCCCACAAAAGGGTCACACGAAGAACCCGATGCGGAAGCGGTTCTCAAGGAGATCAATGGTTACGAGGCCCAGTCAGGTCAACCGGTGGATGGGTTTCTGGATCTCAAGGACGATGGATCGACGGCATGTGGATGCTGGATCTATTCCGGGTGCTTCAAAGACGGCATCAATCAAACGGCGCGGAGAAAGCCGGGTGCCGAACAATCGTGGGTCGCTCCGGAGTGGGGTTGGGCTTGGCCGAACAACCGGCGGATTCTTTATAACCGTGCTTCCGCCGACCCTGAAGGACAACCGTGGTCGGAGCGCAAGAAATACGTGTACTGGGATGACGAAGCCGAGAGGTGGGCCGGTGCCGATACACCGGACTTCATACCGGACAGGCCCCCTTCGTATCGACCGGACGACAAAGCAAGGGGGCTCGAGACTCTTTCGGGTAGTGACCCATTCATCATGCAGGCGGACGGCAAAGGGTGGATGTTTGCTCCCAACGGCCTTTTGGACGGGCCCCTTCCCACCCATTACGAGCCTCAGGAATCTGTCTGCGAAAACCCGCTCTACGAACAACAGTGCAATCCGGCGAGGATGGAATGGGATCGTCCGGATAATCGCTATCACCACGCCTGGGGGGACCCTCGGTACCCGTTCGCCATAACCACGTATCGACTTACCGAACACCACACGGCCGGGGGGATGACCAGATGGCTGTCGTGGCTCTCCGAATTGCAGCCCGAGATGTTCTGCGAAGTCTCTCCCGCTCTGGCTCGAGAGAGAGGTTTGGTAAATGGGGGATGGGCCACGGTATCGACCGCTCGAGGCGAAATTGAATGCCGCGTGCTGGTTACCGAGCGAATTCCACCGCTTCGCATCCGAGGGCACACCGTTCACCAGATCGGTTTGCCCTATCACTGGGGCAGCACAGGGCGGAGTCGAGGCGATGCCGCGAATGAACTGATTTCCTTCGTAGCGGATCCCAACGTCTCGATCCAGGAGTCGAAGGTGCTCACGGGGAACATAGAGGCGGGCCGGAAGAGCAAAGGGCGACGTCAGGTGACGACGAAGTCTTTCCCCCGCGAAGCAATCGGAAAGGGACCAAGAAGAGATTTGCCCGAGGTCGAATCTCGACCCGAGGGCCGGCACGGCATCAAGGCGGCCGAATCCATGGAGGGCGAGCAAACCTGATGGCGACCGGCTTCTTCACCGACACGACCGTATGCATTGGGTGCAAGGCGTGCGAGGTCGCCTGCAAGGAATGGAATCAATTGCCCGACGACGGATTTGTCTTCACCGGTATGAGCTATGACAACACCGTCGATCTGGGCGCCTCGACGTGGCGTCACGTTTCTTTCATCGAGCGACCGGTCCCTCTCGGCGACCAAACGACCGGTCTCGGGGAATTCTCGTGGCTGATGATGTCGGACGTTTGCAAGCACTGCCGGAGCGCGGCATGTTTGGAAGCGTGCCCAACCGGATCAATAGTGCGCACCGAGTTCGATTCCGTGTATGTCCAACCGGATGTATGCAACGGCTGTGGGATGTGCGTGACGGCATGCCCGTTTGGGGTGATCGATCGACGAGCAGACGACGGGCGAGCATGGAAGTGCACCCTCTGTTACGACCGTCAGCGCGACGGCATGACGCCGGCCTGTGCAAAGGCGTGTCCTACCGAGTCCATTCAATTTGGAGAGATCGAGGAACTAAAGGAGCGGGCCCAGTCGCGGGTTCAGGAATTGCATGAACGCGGTGTGGGTGAGGCCTACCTGTACGGAGTTGACGAGGCGAACCAACCGGGAACAGAGGGGCTGAATGCGTTCTTTCTCCTCGTCGATCGACCCGAGGTCTACAACCTTCCCCCCGACCCGTTCTCCCCCACCAAGAGGGTCCACGAGGGGTGGGCGGCCCTGGGGGCCGCGGCGGCCGGACTTGCTCTGGCGGCCTCTGCCTCGGTTCTGTCGGGCCTGCGAGGACGAAAGTGAGTAGCTCGCACTCCGGAGACGGCAGAAATATCGACACACAGGTTGGAGAGCTGAGCGGTGAAGCGGCCCGGCAAGTCGTTCCCGGGCCCCGAGATACCTCCGCAGGTTCTCCCGACTTCACGACGTGGGGAATCACCCCGGCATCGACGGCGACGAGCGACAGGCCCAGTTACTACGAGAGACCGGTAATCAAGGAACCGGTCTGGATCTGGGCGGTACCCGTCTACTTTTTCGTCGGAGGGGCCGCGGGCGCGGCGGCCGTTCTGGGGGCCGTCGCTCAACGGGATCAGAGCCTGCGAGGTCTCGCGCGTAAGTGCCGGTTGGTCGCAACCTCGGGGATCATCACCGGAACCGGGCTATTGATCTACGACCTTGGGCGACCAAAGAGATTCCTGAACATGCTTCGGGTGTTTCGGCCGACCTCGGCAATGAACGTGGGGTCCTGGCTTCTTGCCGGATCGGGGGCCGCAATGAGCACTTCGGCGATGCTTGCGCACCGAAGAGGCCGACTCGGCCGGCTCGGGGACGCGGCCGGGACGATTGCAGGAATCATCGGCGGTCCTCTTTCCGGATACACGGGTGTCCTCCTGGCCGACACCTCTGTTCCGATCTGGCAGGCATCCAGGCGCATTCTCCCCGGGTTGTTCGTCGCATCCTCGGTCTCCACGGCTGCCTCCTTCCTGGAGCTAATGGAACTCGATGACGCTGAGGAGGCCGTCGCTAATCGTTTCGGGGTCATCGGCCAGGTAGCGGAGTTGATTGCCGGTAAGGCCCTGGAGAAGGAAGTCGAACGAGTCGAAAGCGTTGGGAGGCCCCTAAAGGAAGGTCTGTCCGGGTCATTGTGGAAGGCGGCCACCGGTCTCACCATTGTCGGCTTGGTACTAGGGCTCTTGCCCGGCGCATCAGCGAGACGCCGGCGTATCGATGCGTTGCTGGGCGTGGCCTCAGGGCTTGCGGTGAGGTTCGCCGTCTTTCATGCCGGTAAGGCCTCGGCAAGAGACCCTCACGCAACCTTCGACCAACACAGGGCCGGTCGGGGTGGTGTCGATGTGACGGGCAGACCCGCGGTGACATCGGCCGGGGATGGTTCCTCCGCGTGAGCCGGTCCGGTCCCCCCTTCGCCGTCCTTGCGTTGGGGACCTTCATTCTTTCGGCCTGCGCGGAGGGAGCCCCGTCAACGCTCGACCCGGCCGGCCCCGGAGCGAGGCGGGTCGAATCGTTGTGGTGGCCCATGCTGTGGATCTCGGTCGCGGTCTTTGCCGTGGTCGCGGTGATGATGGTCTTCGCCGTTGTGCGGGGAAGGGGCCGCGACTACCGACTGGACAAGTCCCACGTTCGCTGGGGCGATCCCTTCATCGCGGTCGCGGGAGTCTTCATACCGGCCCTGATTCTCGGTGCCGTCTTCTTCCTTTCGTTGGAGGAGTTGAACGGCTTGACCCGAGACGGCCGCGACGCCAACCTCACCATTGAAGTTGTCGGAAGAAACTGGTGGTGGGAGGCGCGCTACCCAAACGGAGCGGTAACCGCGAACGAAATCCACATCCCCGCCGGGGAGCCGGTTCGCCTTGAGTTGGAATCGGCGGATGTGATTCATAGTTTCTGGGTTCCTCGGCTTCAAGTTAAGACAGACCACATCCCCGGCACGACAAACGAGACGTGGATAGAGGCCGAGAGGCCAGGTCGGTTCAGGGGCCAGTGCGCGGAGTTCTGCGGGCTTCAACACGCCAACATGGCCTTTTACGTGATCGCCGAATCCCCCGGCGATTTTGTCGAATGGGTCGAGCGGGAGGCAGCTTCGGCGACCGAAGACTTCAGCCCTACCGCTCGAGCGGGTGAGGGGATATTCATGAACGCCGCTTGCGTCGGCTGCCATACGGTGCGAGGAACCGAGGCCGACGGCGAACTGGGACCAGATCTCACTCACCTGGCGGCGCGCGACACGATCGCCGCCGGAACCATGTCAAACACCCCGGAGAACCTGGAACTGATGATCACGGATCCACAGGAGGCGAAACCCGGCATCACAATGCCTCCGAGCGAGTTCGACCCCGCGGAACTTAAAGCACTGGTCGCTTACCTGACCGAGTTGGAATAGATCGCCCGTGAGCGTTATCGCCGAACGTTTGGAGAGCATCTGGGCAGAGAGGCCGGGCCTCGCGAGTTGGGTCGGGACCGTGGACCACAAGCGCATTGGGCTCCGCTATTTGTACACGGGCATGCTGTTTTTGGTCTTCGGAGGTGTCGAGGCCCTCTTAATGCGGACTCAGCTTGCGCAGGCCAATCTCGAGATCCTCGATCCTGAAACCTATAACCAACTTTTCTCGATGCACGGCATCACAATGATGTTCCTCTTCGCGATGCCCGTCCTCAGTGGCTTTGGAAACTATTTCGTTCCCCTTCAGATCGGGGCTCGGGATATGGCCTTCCCAAGATTGAACGCATTCGGCTATTGGGTATTTGTGGCCGCCGGAATTTTCATGTACTCGGCCTTTCTCGTGGGAAAGGCTCCGAACGACGGGTGGTTCAATTACGTGCCGCTCGCGGGGAAGGATTACACACCCGGCGTCAACATCGACTTCTACGCCCTGGGCCTCATCTTTCTCGGAATCTCGACGACCGGCGGGGCGATCAACTTCATAGTGACGATCTTCAAGTTGCGGGCTCCGGGGATGACTTTGAACCGTATTCCGATTTTTGTCTGGGGCGAACTCGCAATGGCTTTCCAAATCGTGTTCGCGTTGCCCCTACTGACACTGGCGGCGATTCTCTTGGAGCTCGAGCGCAAGTTCGGATTTCATTTTTATGATTTTCAAGCTGGTGGAGATCCCCTTCTCTGGCAGCATCTCTTCTGGATCTTTGGGCATCCCGAGGTCTATATCGTCGTTCTCCCTGCCTTCGGAATCGTCTCTGCGATTATCCCGACGTGGGTCCGAAGGCCGATGGTGGGCTACACGTACATCGTCCTCGCCGAGCTCGGCACCGCCCTCATCGGCTTCGGCGTGTGGGTTCATCACATGTTTGCCACGGGACTTCCCCAGATGACCATGGCCTTCATTTCCGTGGCCAGCTTCATGGTCGCCATCCCTAGCGGTGTCCAGGTGTTTGCCTGGCTTGCGACCCTCGTGGCGGGCAAACCCGTTCTCAAGACGCCAATGTTGTTCGTGCTGGGCTTCATTGCCACATTCGTAATCGGTGGGGTTACGGGCGTCATGTTCTCGGCAATCCCATTCGATCAAGCAACGACCGACTCCAACTTCGTCGTCGCTCACCTCCACTACGTATTGGTCGGTGGTGCCATGTTCCCGATGTTCGGTGCTCTCTACCACTGGGGGCCGAAGATGCTGGGCCGCGTCCTGAACGAGCGTCTCGGAAAATTGAGTTTTTGGTTGATGTTCATTGGGTTCAACCTGAACATGTTTCCTCTTCACATCGCCGGGCTCCTCGGCCAGCCGCGACGGACCTACACGTACCAGGAGGGCCTGGGATGGGATGTCCACAACCTGCTCTCCACGATCGGCGCCTTTGTTCTGGGCCTGGGAATCCTCGTGACCTTCGTCAACTGGTTCCGGAGCCAGAAGAGAGGGGAGGACGCCGGCGCCGATCCGTGGAAAGGCGAGACCCTCGAATGGGCGACGTCGTCCCCGCCTCCTCATTACAACTTCGAGATGATCCCGACCGTTCGGGCGAGAGAACCAATGTGGGACCAACCCGAATTGAGCGGTGCTCAGTCTGAGGAACAGGGGGGACATGCCCTCGACCAAGGTCACGTCACGTTGTCGACAAGCCTGCTTGACGCCCGTCCTCAGGCCATAACTCACATGCCTCATGAGTCGCCCTGGCCGTTCTTGTTGACGGCTGCGTTGATGGTGCTCTTCTACGGTGTTCTCATCGACATTTACCCGGTGGCAATCGCGGGCGCAGCAGGTGCCGTCGTCGGAATCTTGGGATGGTTCTGGCCTCGGGGCGAGACGCAGGAGTCATGAGCGCATGACGGCAACACGAATTGAGGCAGAGCTGAGTCCGGCGGTAACGGCTCGGCTGCCTCACCACGCCCGCGGAACCCGAGCTTTCGGGTGGTGGGGGATGGTTTGTCTCATCGCAACGGAGGCCGTGTTGTTCGCGGCGCTACTCGCGAGCTACTGGTACCTCCGCTTCCGGTCGGGGCCGGTTTGGCCGCCGGGCGGCATAGAGAAACCGACCCTCGAATTGCCGATCATCATGAGCGCCATCCTCCTTACGTCGAGCATTCCGGTCCACATTGCGGAGAAGGGAATCGAGAAGGGAAGGCAGGGTCTTCTGAGGGCTGGCCTGGGAGTGGGCTTTGTGCTCGGGGCGATCTTTTTGGCGATCACCGTAGGAGTCGAGTGGCCCGAGAAACTTGAGGAGTTCTCACCGAGAACCAACGTGTACGGATCACTGTTCTTCACGGTGACCGGGTTCCATGCATCGCACGTCCTCGTCGGCCTAGCGATAAGCTTGTGGACGCAAATCCGCGCCTGGCGCGGAGCGTTCGACGAGAACAGACACGTCACCGTTCAGAACTTTGCCATGTACTGGCATTTTGTCGACGTGGTCTGGATCTTCGTGTTTTCGACGATCTATCTCTCGCCAAACCTATGACCGCGTCCGTCGCGCCCGAGCGCGTTACCAGGCGCGAGGCTCGAGGATCCTTGCTTCTGTGGTTCGGCGTTCTGGGGGCCCCGACGGCGTGGGCGGTTCAACTCCTGCTGACGTACAGCCTTGAGGAATGGTTTGCGTGTTCCCGCTCGGTTCAAGACTCGGGAGAGGTGCTGGGCCTTGGAGTCCGAACGGTAGCGACCGCCGTTACGTCTCTCCTGGCGCTGGTCGCGGTCGTGGCCGGAATTGTTTCGGTCTCCTGTTTCAGAAAATTGCGTCGGATAGCGGACGGCGATGCCCTCGAACGGGCTCACTGGATGGCATTAGCCGGGATCATGAATAGCGTTCTCTATTTCATGATCATCTTGTTGAGTTACGGACCTCCAGCCCTTCTGGACGTGTGCGCAAGGTGATGACCGGGCTGGCCCATACCGGGCTCTCGCAGGAGTCGGTACTCGTCACGCAGTGGTCGGTCCGCCTGGAGATCATCGCCCTCCTCTTCGCGGCGACGCTTCTGTACTGCTGGGGGCTGCGCCCACCGGGTCGAAGGCGGGTTCGAATAGGACCGATCGGCGGCGCGTCGTTCTTCCTGGGATTGGCCGTGGTCTCGGTGGCCCTGATGTCTCCTCTCGACTCCTTGGGCCCCACCATCTTTTCGGCCCACATGATCCAGCATCTTCTGCTGATGGTCGTGGCCGCACCCCTCGTCGTGCTCGGAAGACCGCTTCTTACGATTACGTCCGGCCCGCCGGCTTCTATCCGCAGGGCGGCATCTCGCCTCGAGAGAACCGGTGCCGCCCGACTCCTCAGAAAAGGGATGGACAACGTCGTTCTCGTCGGGATCCTTCAGGTCCTTGTGTTATGGGCGTGGCACCTTCCCGACCTGTACCAGTCCGCCCTCGACGACGAGGGAGTGCACGCCTTCGAGCACGCGACCTTCTTTTTCGCAGCCCTGCTCTTTTGGCGACTCGTCCTGTCCCGGAAGCTCCGTCCGATGTATCCCGTGCGCGTATTGCTCGTTTTCCTGACCGGGCTTCAGAGTGCCGCGCTCGGGGCGCTCATCACCCTGGCCGGACGCCGTCTCTACGAAAGCCAGTCGCTCGGCTCGGAGATCTGGTCGCTCACACCGCTGGAGGATCAAGTCCTTGCGGGCATCATCATGTGGGTTATCCCGGGCATCCTCTATTTCGTCGTCATGATTGCTCTATTGCTTCGATGGTTTCGGCAAATGGATGCATCGACGTCAACGGCCCGCGGTGCTCGAGGCGCTGCGCGCCTGGAGGGTGGATGAGGTCCGCGCTGGCGGCTGTCGCCGTGACGTTCATGGCCTTGTCGGCCTGTACGTACTTCGACGGTGAGACCGAACCGTTTCGGCCGCCCGCCCTCCAGGCGCGAGATGAAATGACGGGCCGTGATCTCTATTTGAGGGATTGTGCGTGGTGTCACGGCAGCGACGCGGACGGCACCAAATACGGCCCTCCGATCAACGACGGAGCGGCGTCGGTCCATTTCATGTTGACCACAGGTCGAATGCCGATAGACGAGCCCGACGACCGCGTTGACAGACGAGAGTCGTTTTATTCATCCGACGAGATCGCGAAGCTGGTCGATTATCTCGGAGCCTTTGTAGTCGGGCCGGAGGTTCCAGACGTCCACCCCGAAGAGGGCAGCCTCGCTCTCGGAGCCGAGCTCTATGCCCAGAACTGCGCGGCGTGTCATTCGGGAACCGGCGTGGGAGGCGCCCTCACCAACGGTGCAGAAGCACCGGCAATCGACGGATCGACGCCGGTCGAGGTCGCGGAGGCGATGTTGACCGGTCCCGGCGCGATGCCCGTTTTTGGAGAGCAAACTTTTGACGACGAGCAAGTCGACTCGATCCTTCGCTACGTCGCCGCGCTGCAGGATCCCGACGACCGCGGGGGGTCCGATCTGGGAGGCATCGGGCCCGTCAGCGAAGGGGCGATTGCCTGGATCCTGGGCCTCGGGACGATGCTCGTGATCGCAAGGCTCATCGGAACGAGGGCCGCCGAGTGAATTCTCGAGGACGTAAGGGTTCCTCTGCCGGCCTCGCCTTCATCCTCAGCGCGGCCGCGTCGATCGGCCTGATGGTTACGTATTTCCTGGGAGGCCAGCCTCAGGCCGAGGGGGTTCTGATAGGGGTGGCGCTAGGCGGCATGGCCTACGGGCTCATCGTTTGGGCGAAGGAACTCACCCCCGAGGGTCATTTCGTCGAGGAAAGGGAAGCTCACGAGTCCTCTCCGGAGGAACGAGCAGATGCCGTCGGCGACTTCGAGGCCGGTCAGGAGGTCGTGGCGCGGCGAGGTTTTCTCGCCAAGTCATTGGGCGCGGCAATTGGAGCTTTGGGGCTCGCGGCTCTTTTTCCCATCCGCTCTTTGGGGAGCCGGCCCGGTCGGGAGCTTTACCGGACATCGTTCACGGAAGGGGTACCTCTCGTAACCCAGGATGGGATCCGGGTTCGTCCTGAAAATCTGGAAGTGGGAGGGATTCTTACCGTCTTTCCGCAGGGCGCGACCGACGCGGCAGACTCCCAGACGGTTCTGATCAAGGTGGCCCCCGGGGAAATTAGCGGAGCGCCGGAAGATCTCGTTGCCTACTCGAAGATCTGTACCCACGCCGGTTGTCCGGTCGGTCTTTACCAGCCGACGACGAATCAACTGTTTTGTCCCTGTCATCAATCGGCCTTTGACGTCCTCCGGGGGGCGAAGCCTACGGTCGGACCCGCGACACGTCCCCTGCCGCAACTTCCGATAGACATCGACGAGCTCGGATACGTGATCGCGCGCGGCGACTTCGAGGAGCCGGTGGGCCCGGCCTTCTGGGATCTGGATTGATGTTAGGGCGACTGGCGCGCTGGTTCGACGATCGATTGAAGGCTTCGGCCTTCACGCGGTCCGCGCTCAACAAGGTGTTTCCCGATCACTGGTCCTTCATGCTCGGAGAGATAGCGCTGTATTGCTTCGTCATACTCGTTCTGACCGGCACCTTCCTCTCCTTTTTCTTCGATCCCAGTTCGAAGGAAGTGGTTTACGAGGGAAGTTATAGACCCTTGCAGGGCGTCGAGGTTTCGGAGGCCTTCAACTCGGTTATGGAGTTGAGTTTCGACGTCCGGGCAGGCCTGGTGATGCGTCAGATCCACCATTGGGCCGCCGTTGTCTTCGTGGCGGCGATCCTGTTGCACCTGTGCCGTGTCTTCTTTACGGGCGCGTTCCGACGTCCCCGCGAGATCAACTGGATCATCGGCGTGACCCTCTTGCTGCTGGCGCTCTTCAACGGGTTCACCGGATACTCACTCCCCGACGATCTGCTGTCGGGGACCGGGCTGCGGGTGACCTATTCGTTCATCCTGTCGATACCGTTTGTCGGGACATGGGTAGCGTTCCTCTTGTTCGGTGGCGAGTTCCCCGCGGACGAGATCATCGGGCGCCTCTTCGTGTTGCACGTGATGCTCATTCCGGGCCTGATCATCGGGCTGCTCGGAGCTCACCTCGCGATCGTTTGGCGACAGAAGCACACTCAGTTCCCCGGACCCGGCCGAACGGAATCCAACGTCGTCGGGTCCAAGCTCTGGCCCACTTACACGATGAAGTCCATCGGTTTATTTCTGGCAATCTTCGCAGTGCTCGCCCTACTGGGCGGCCTTGCGCAGATAAACCCCGTGTGGCTATACGGGCCCTTCGACCCCGCAACGGTGAGCTCTCCCGCTCAACCGGACTGGTATCTGGGCTGGGTGGAGGGGGCACTGCGGATCTTTCCGGCCTGGGAGATCCGCGCTTTCGGTCACACGATCCCGAATCCGTTCTTCCCCGCCATCCTGCTTCCGGGAATCACCTTCCTGCTGCTGTACGCGTGGCCCTTCCTGGAGGCAAGGTTCACGAAGGAGGATCGCGAACCCCACGAACTGCTGGATAGGCCGCGCGACCGGCCGGTGCGAACGGCGCTCGGAACGACGACCCTGTCCTTTTATTTGGTTTTGTTCCTGGCGGGGAGCAACGACGTCATCGCCAAGATCTTCAACTGGCCGGTGAACGACGTGACCTGGGGATTTCGCATCGCGCTCTTCGCGCTTCCACCGATTGTCGGGTTCGCGACCTATCGGATGATGAAGGCCCTTGCCGCGGTCGACTCGGAAGGCATCATGCATGTTCCTTTGAAGGAAGTCCTGGGCCGATCCAGTGAATAAAGTCATCGAGCTTGATCGCAATCGAGATGGTCGATGGACCTGGCGCTACACGAGCAAGAAGGAAGAGGTCGAACTCAGGAGCAACCAGGACTTCGATACCGAGGGGGCCGCGCGGGAGTCGGCCCGGACCGCCTACCCCAGAGTGCGGATCCGGATGGGCAGAGTGGAAGAGATTCGTCCGAGAAATCCGCAGCGCTCTTCCAAGAGACAAGGGGGAATCCTTGGTCTGATAGGGAGGATCGCCGCGCTCGGGGCCGTCGCCATCGCCTGGCGCCGCCGATCCAAATCCGAGTAAACACGGGTTGCAATTAAGCACCGTTTCGATTGGTCTTGATCCGCATGATCCTCCGCGATCGGGTTACCCCAGAAACGCGTTGCCCTAGCGCTGATCGAAAGTTCGTCTAAAACCGGAGTCGGGAAGGCGGGATTTGAACCCGCGACCTCTGCGTCCCGAACGCAGCGCGCTAACCAAACTGCGCCACTTCCCGTGACCGGTCATCCTACCGGGGCATCGCGGAGGCTCGGCGATGACGCGGGCCCGGGATCTAGGCAACGGTTCACTACCCCAGGTCCCCGCACGTTCTTTGTGGCTCGGGCGCCCATACAGGGCTTCTATTCGAGAAAGAACCAGCGGAGCGCGGGTGCCAAACGGGGACCGCCTGGTCCGAAGCTGCCTCACGTCGGAGAAGTTTGAGGTTCAACGCAAATCCCGTGAGGGGCGCAACATCAGCAGCGTGGCCTCCGGCCTGCAGTTGAATCGAATCGGCGCGAAGCGTCCGCTGCCGAGCCCGGGGCTGACGTGCAACCACGAGTTGCCCACCTTGCTGAAGCCTCCCGCGATCTGTCGCGGGAGGCTGCAGTTCGTGACGATGGTCCCCACAAACGGCGGTCTCACCTGCCCCGCGTGGGTGTGTCCGGCGAGGATCAGATCGAAACCGGAGAGCACGAACTCTGAAACGACGTCGGGGGAATGTTGCAGCCCTATCGCGAGATCGTCTTCCCCGGCCCGCTCGATGTGTCCGGTGGTGTGACGCTTGAGGTAGGGATCGTCGAGCCCGGTCAAGCGCACCCGCCCCCTCGGGGTTTCGACCAACTCCGTATCGTTAATCAACGGTTTCCAACCGGTTTCCTCGAGCCCGGATCGCAGCTTCGTCGTGTCCGCGGGAGGCGCTTTTACCGGCCGTTGGCCCGTCCAGTACTTCGAGTAGGCCTGGAACTCGGATTGGTAATAATCGTGCGACCCCAGGACGTAGTACTTGCCGAACCTGGCCGGAAGGCCGGCGAGAGCATCGACTGCCGGATTAATCCCGGCATCGTCGTCGATGAGGTCACCGGTGGCGAGCACGAAATCCGGCGGTGAAGTCAGTTTGTCCGGAAGGTCTTCCAGGAACTTCTGTAGGCGACTCCGCCTCGAGCGCATGTGCATATCCGAGACGTGAAGAACATCGAAGGGGGGCGCGGCCGGCCGCAGGGGCACCACCACCCTGCGAAGACGGAAAAGATATGGCTCAACGAACGAGTAGGCGCCCAGAGCGGCGCCGGCCGCCACGGCGGCGGGGAACGCGTTCACTCGGTCGAGCATACTTATCAGGTGAAACTCTCCCTCCGCCGCAAGATCGTGGGAGGCTATGGCCTTCTTCTCTTTCTCATCGTCGCCCTCGGCTGGGTGACGCTTTCTCTATTCAACTCGTTGCGAAGTGTCCAAAGACAAGTCCACGACGAAGCGATTCCCGCCCTCGTGGCAGTGGATGAGATCGTTCGTTCCTACACCGCACAGACGGCCGCGGTACGCGGCTACCTCATCAATACCGACCCTCAATTGCTGGCCCGCTACGAGAACGAGCTCGCCCAAGCCGGCCGGTGGGAAGCCGAGGCACGCCGCCTTCTCGAATCCGCGAACGAGAAGGAAACTCTGCGGCAACTCGTAAACACGGGGAATGAGTTCCAGACTCTCGTGGAGGATCGCGTGCTGCCTCTGGCCGAGGAGGGGAGAAAGGCCCTTGCCTTTGCGGCTCTCGGTGGCGAAGGCGACGAACTGGTAACGGACATCGAGTTGCTGGGCGCCGAACTTCGATCCATCCAGGACGAAACCGTCGCGAGTTCAGAAGAAGATCTGGCGTCGCGCTCCAATCAGGCGGTGGTCACGTTGGTCCTTGTGACCATCGGCGCTCTGGCCGTCGGCATAGTGGTTGCTCTGGTCCTGCCGGCTCGTTTGGGGACGAATATCGGCCGTCTCGTCGACGCGGCCCGCGCCGTGGGAAGAGGGGAGCTCGATCATCGGGTCGAGATCAAGTCGGGGGACGAGGTGGAGGAACTTTCGATCCGATTCAACGAAATGCAGTCGGGCCTGAAACGTCTGCAGCAGCTCGCACTGCAAGACCGGGAGCTTGAAATCGCCGCCTCGATCCAACGAAATCTGCTGCAAAGGGTGGTTCCGGAGGTGCCGGGGCTCCGTCTGGTTCCGCTCCTCCGCCAGGCCAACCGCGTGGGCGGCGACTGGTACGACGTCGAGGTAGCCGGGGATGCATTGACGGTTGTCATAGGCGACGCCTCGGGAAAGGGAATCGGCGCGGCGCTCATGGCGACCGTCGCGCTGTCTGTTCTCCGAGCGGAGAGAGGTCTTGGGGCGAGCCCTCAGCGTGTCGTGGCGAGGGCCAACGAAGCCTTGCTGGAGGCCACGGACCCCGATTCGTTCACGACCGTCGTTTACGCGACGGTCGACGCCGCTACCGGCGAGGTCGTGTGGCTCAACATGGGACACCCGCCACCCTTCGTTCTTAAGGCCCGCCGGGGGCGCGACCAACCAATGAGAGGTTTCTACGCCGAGGGCGTACGCAACAAGACGATCGGCTGGTTCGAGGACCCTGGCCTAAGCGAGTCAACCATCCGCCTCGAACCTGGAGACCGGCTGATTCTTTACACCGACGGATTCCTCGAGGCGAAGGATCCCGCGGGTCGCATTTACGGCGACCATCGTTTTGCGGAGGCCATCGTTCGCCTCGGCCCCCTCGATGCCGCCGATCTCACCGACGAGCTGGTCAAGGACGTCGAGCGTTTTGCGACCGGTAAGCTGGACGACGACCTCACGATGATCGTTGTCGAGTTTCAGGGCGCCCGGCTGGGGGAGGACGCTCCAAGAAGGTTGACTGGAGAGGAACCTTGGCACAGCAGAAGGTAGAGATCGAGATCGAGGACAAGGAGGGCTATCGGGTCCTGAGGCCCAGCGGTGATCTCGACGTTTACACGGTGGGCTCGCTGAGGGACGCCCTCGGCCGAATGATCGAGGAGGACACCCCGCGCGTCGTGGTTGAACTCGACGGCGTGCCGTTCATGGATTCCTCAGGATTGGGTGCGCTGATGGGCGGGGTCCGCCGGCTGCGCGAAGCGGGCGGGGATCTGGCGATCGCCTGCACCAGAGAACAGCATCTGAAGCTCTTCACGATCACGGGATTCGGCGAGGGTGTATCGATCGCTCCAACCAGCGAGGAGGCAGCCGAGGGATTCCGCAGCTGAGACGTCAGTCCCCGTCGGAGTCCTCTCCCAACAAGCCCACGTAGATGATCCCGCCGACCGTGCCGATGAGCGCGGACAGCGCCAGCCCGACCGGAAATGCTTCCCAGGGGACGTCCTCGAGGCTCGATAGGCCGAGGGCGTCCAGCCACCCTCCCTCA
>JALZEK010000098.1 GCA_030862065.1 Actinomycetota bacterium
GGGCATGGGGCGATCGTGAACATCGCGTCGGACGCGGGACGAGTGGGCAGTACCGGCGAGGCGGTCTACTCGGGCGCGAAAGGAGCCGTGATTTCCTTTACGAAGAGCTTGGCTCGCGAGACTGCAAGGGCGGGACTGAACGTGAACTGCGTGTGCCCGGGCCCCACAAAGACCCCCCTCGTAGACGAGATGCGAGAGGAAGCCGACTACGACAGGGTCATCTCCGCGATCGTGAAGGCGACCCCCTTCCGAAGGTTCGGGGAACCGGATGAGATCGCGGCCGCGGTCCGCTTCCTGATCCACGAACCCGGATTCATTACCGGTCAGACCCTCAGCGTCAGCGGTGGCCTCACGATGGCGTGACCGCCCGGTGACGCTTCGACGGTGAAACGGGGGACCAGCCAGCTAAAGCTTTGCGAAGGCCCGAGTGGGGCAGAGGCGAGTTGAACCCCTGCCCCCATCGGTGCGAGGTCGGACTCAGTTCCCCGGTCGGCAATGTTCGGGAACCTTGTAGCCCTCGACTCCGTCGACCTTGCTCTCGAAGTCGCCCTGCTTGGCATTGACCCCGAGACCGCGGCGGGCAAACGTGCGCCAGATAAGACATTCGTTCTTCCCCGGTTTGCCCTTCGCGACGTTGCCCGTCAACGCCGCATCGGCGGCGATGATCGCATCGCGGGCGTCGGCAAAACCGGGCTCGCATGGCGCGAACTTCATCCCGTCCACGACCAGCTGAATCGCCAGGTTGTTGCCGCCGGTCTTCCAGGAACCGTATGGACTCGGATTGAAGCCGTGCTTCTCGACCAGGTTCCAGTACAGGTCCCAGAGCATCGAGGCCCACACGTAGCCGACGCCGTGCGGCTCGCGTGCCGACTTGATGGTGTCGTACGTCGACGGGTTAACCTCCATGTCGGTGGAGTAGGGGGTAATCCGGATGCCCTGACCGGAGCGACCCTCTTCGTGGTACACGACATAGGTGCCGATGCCGCGTGGCGTCGCCCCGTCATCGCGGGGGCGCATGGTTAAGACGTAGGACCAGAAGTCGCTCCAACCTTCCCCCTCACGCTCGTCGTGCGTCCTGAGACAACTGATGTTGTCGGGACCGCCTACGAGGCGGTTCGAAATGCCGTGGCCGTATTCGTGGGCAATGACGCCGCCGTCCAAGTCGCCGTCACGCACCTGCCCGCTGTACTCGCGCACGATGTCCTCGGGTCCAAGACCGAGGGTGTCGAAGACATCTACCCACAGGTACATCTGCATACGACCGGGGAGGCCATCGGCGGGGGTCGAAAAGTTCGCGTTGAGGACACCGCTGCCATCTTGAGCCTCGGCCTGGACCTCGTCGCCACCACGGCCGAGGCCGCTGTAGTTCGAGGTCTGGAAGTTCCCCGCTTGCTCGTCAAAGCCATAGCGGAACGTCACATCATGCATGACGTTGTTCCAGTAGAAGAGGTTGGTCACCGCCGCGTTGCGGTAGACGAACGGAGTGGCATCGAAGGTCGGGATCGGGTAATTGAAGTCGAGGCCGCGCCCACCGTCCGGCTGGCCTGTCGGGTCGGGCCCATTGTCGTGGATCGTGTCGGTGTAAGCGTTGACGTTGTTGCCACGGGTGATCGTGAATTCGGGACCCATTACCCCGTTGGTGTCGTGCCATCCGAACGGGGACGCGAACGCGTCCGCCGGGTTGGCGAGGACGGACCGATCCCCATCGTTAGGGCTTTCGAGCGGCATCGCGTAAACGGTGTACGTCGATCCGTCATCGACCTGCTCCGGCGGCAGAACGGGGTCGAGGAGAGCCTCTGCCAGATGGGCATCTTCACTGCGGGCCGTCCTGGCCGCGATATCCCCCTGCGGATCCCTGTCCACGAGGTCGTAGCGCTGCAGGATCCGGCCGTTCTCGGCGTCGACGGAGATGTTCCACCAGTGACGGAGGGTCGCGATCTGTACGTCATAGGCGAGACGGGCGCTGCCGTCATCGAGTGCTCTGTAGACGAGGACCGGGGCTCTTACGACCTCGGAGTCGTCGGCCCGCACGGAGGCGGCCGCGATCTCGGATGCCGTGCGGCGGTCGAGCACTTGCTCCCCTGAGGCATCTTCGGGATCGATAAAGCGCGACCCGCTGAAGACGACGACGCGGCCCTGGATGTTGACCGTTGCGTCGGCCCCCTCGATATCAACCCCGTCGCGGACCTGTCGCAAGTAGACATGAGTGACGTCGTTATGGGCGGACGTGTAAAGGTCGGTGACCCTCACAGACTTCCGATCCACGCCCAGATGGTTGATCGCGATCCGAATCGGGTCGCTTCGCTTCTTGGGCTTCTCTGTCTTTGCCGTCGCGGAAACCGGAACGGCCGTCACCGCCGCGCCTACCAGCAACCCGACCAGCAGCGCGATTGACTTTGAACGCATCATGCCTCCCCACGCAGAACTGGCCCCCAAAGGGATCAAACTCAAGCTTCTTCATGGACCTCGAGCTTCCCTCCCGCGAGGTGCTGAAAGGACGGACCTTCACGACTGCGTCCTCCGATCTCGTCGGGATCCACCCCGAAACGCTCACCGGCCGTGGCCGGAGGAAATCGACCGGCACGAGGGGTATTGACAGGTGACCGAATGGTCACCTATCCTGGGGACCATGAAGGACGACGACGACCGCGTGTTCAAGGCCCTGGCGGACGGGACGCGTCGTTTCCTGCTCGACCGGCTGTTTGTGCGTGACGGCCGCACGCTGACCGAGCTGGAGTCCGAGCTGGAGATGACCCGCTTCGGCGTCATGAAGCATTTGAGGATCCTCGAGGATGCGGGCCTTGTCGTCACGAGAAAGTCGGGTCGGGAGAAGCTCCACTTCCTCAATCCGGTGCCGATCCGACTGATCCACGACCGGTGGATCGACAAATACACCGAGCGCCGGGTCTCGGCGCTCGTCGACCTCAAGTCGCAGTTGGAAGGGGGATCCGCATGACGAGTACGAGTGCAACAACGCAACCGATGGAGGCAACCATGGAGAAGGTATTCGAGATTTACATCCGTACGACGCCGGAGCGTCTCTGGGAGGCGATTACCGATCCAGAGCTGAGGAGCAAGTACACCTTCGGCACGCAGATCAAAACGGATTGGACACCCGGAGCCCGCGTCGAGATCGGCCACCCGAGAGTCGATGGGCCCTTGAGCGAGGGAGAGATCCTCGAGGTCGATCCGCCAAACCGTCTGGTTCAGACAATGAAAGCTCTGTGGAGCGACGAGGTGAAGGCCGAGGGAGTATCGCGGATCACTTGGGACATCCAACCGATCGGCGACGACTCATGCCGGCTGACCGTCACCCACGACCAATTGCGTGAGGGTGCGAACGACGAGCTCTACGGCGGCTGGCCGATGATCCTCTCCGGTCTGAAGACCCTGCTCGAAACCGGTGAGCTGCTGACCACCCCTGGGTCGCTGATGTACAACAGCTGACCCGCTCACCGCTGCTAGCAACGGCCGGAACGAGTCCTGGGTGGCGGTCCCCCGAAAGATATAGGTGCCGTTGCCGCTCCACGACGAGCAAACGTCCCTCGTTCATCGCCACTCCATAGGCGCCGGGACAGTCTTCGGGCGTCTTCGTCACCCCGGACCATCCTCGCCACGGCCCGGTACAAGGAGGCATGAATAATTCGGCAAGACCTCCACTCATACCCGACACGGATCACCAAGACGAGGAATACATGGTCCGCCGACGTGTTCGGAGTATGTGGCGTCCTGGACCGATTACTCCTCGGCCGCCGTTCCGTCTAAAAGAGAGAGCAAACAGAGAAGAGGTTCCGAGCCGCGGGTCCGGCAAACTGACCACGCTCTCCCCGGCGCGGCCCCGGCCAACACCTGGAGCACCCAAAGGAGGGACCATGCAGACTCAGCCCGACCCGACCACGATCTCCGTCTCAGAGCTTCAGTCCCACGTCAAGGGACGAGTGATCGGACCCGACGATGCCGACTACGACGCTGCCCGAACCATCTTCTACGGAGGTTTCGATCGCAGACCGTCCGCCATTGTGCGCGCCTCCGACACGGAGGACGTCGCGCGCGTGGTCTCCTTCGCCCGCGAATCGGGCGTCGAGCTCGCCGTCCGCAGCGGAGGTCACAGCCCGGCTGGGCACAGTGTGATCCAAGACGGCATAGTGCTGAATCTCGGTGACATTAAAGGCTTGGATATCGACGTCAAGAACCGCACCGCGTGGGCCCAAACGGGCCTCACCGCGGGCGAGTACACAACGGCGACCGGGTTCCACGGTTTGGCCACCGGGTTCGGAGATGCCGGGTCGGTCGGGATCGGAGGTATCACGCTCGCAGGAGGGATCGGATACCTCGCCCGCAAACTCGGCATGACGATCGACAGCTTGCTAGCCGCCGAGATCGTGACCGCTGACGGACAGATCCTTCAAGTCGACGACGAGACGCATCCGGATCTGTTCTGGGCCCTACGAGGTGGAGGAGGAAACTTCGGAGTGGTCACGCGTCTCAGATTCAGCCTCCACGAGGTCGACACCGTCGTGGGCGGCATCCTGATCCTGCCGGCGACCGCGGACGTCATCACGTCCGCGGTGGAAGAGGCCGAGGCCGCATCGGAGGATCTCTCGGTGATAGTGAACGCGATGACGGCTCCTCCGATGCCGTTCATCCCCGAGGAGCAGCATGGCCGCCCCATCGTGATGCTCATGTTCGCTCACTCGGGGGCGATCGAAGATGGCGAACGCGCTGCCGACACGCTGCGGAAGATCGCTACACCTATCGCCGACATGGTCCGGCCGATGAAGTACCCGGAGATCTATCCGCCCGAGCCGGAGGAAGAGTTTCATCCGATCGATGTGCTTCGTTCGATGTTCGCCGAGTCGTTCGACCGCAACAAGGCCGCGACCATCCTCGAGCATCTCGATGGGTCGGATGCGATGATCGCTGCGGCGCAGATACGAGTATTGGGTGGAGCGATGGGGCGCGTGCCCGCAGAGGCCACCGCGTTCGCGCATCGCGATCGCTGGCTGATGACGAACGTCGCGTCGATGTTCGAGGATCCTGACGAGCGGGAGCAGCACGAAGCATGGGTTGCGAGCCTCTCGGAGGTCTTAGGGGGCGAACCCGGTGCCTACGTCGGGTTCCTCAGCGGTGACGGAGCGGCGCGCGTCCGTGAGGCCTATCCGGGCCCGACCTGGGAACGGCTCACGGAGGTCAAGCGGCGTTACGACCCGACCAACTTCTTCCGTCAGAACCACAACGTTACGCTCAGCGGACTCTGACGAACCGGGTATGCGCATGTCGCTGGCCCGCGAAAGGGCCTCTGAGCAGAGCCTTTGGAAAGTGGACCAGAGGGGAGTTGAACCCCTGACCTCACCCGTGCGAGCCGTGCAGAAGTGATTTACGGCTACCCACAAGCATGCACATCGTCGGCCATTCCTGCAGGTTAGATGGCGATCGCGCGCACACCTATTTCCATCTACTGCCGCCAGTTTCCGAGGGTGTTGTTAGGGATTTGTTAGGGGCAAATCGAGCAGGTCCCGCAACTAGCTGGCTCGAACGTAAGTGCGGAGGGCTTTCCGGATCACTTCGGACACACTGACGCCGTCCTTCGACGCACGGAGTATCAGCTGCCTCTTGAGTTCGGGGTCGAGGCGCACGGATTCCACGGAGGCGGGACCCGAACCCATTGCCGGGCGTCCGCCTGCGCGCCGCCGCTGGATCTCGTCGACGTCGTAGCCCTGCTCAGCCTCATCGGCCATCTTCTCGACCATCTCGTCGGTGATGGTCCTTCCGTCCTTCAACTTCCCGTGGTCTCCTGGCATCTCACTCGCTCCCTGGCAGTAGGTGTCGGTACTTCGGCCGCATCTTCATCGCATGGATAACGGCAGGTCCCTGCGGTCGGTCCAGGATCACCAGCTCCAGCAGATTCCCCGCTCGATCCGGACCGAGCACCAGGTAGCGGACCGGATCCTCGGCCACCTCCTCGATAGCCACTGCGTTCTCAATGCAGTGCTGGATGTCCTCGTCGCTCGCGCCGTGTCGACGGCTCGAGGGGAGGAACTCTCCACGGAGGTATCGTATTACGAAACTCGCCGACGCTCAACGGGTACAAGGTCCATTCTGTGGAACTGACCCGTTGCAGCACTTCGCTAAGGAGGTAGCCATGACTGATCCAGATTCGGTCGCCTACGAAACGATCCTCTACAAGGCTGAGGGCCCCGTGGCCACCATCACACTCAACCGTCCTGAGGCGCTCAACACCATCGTGCCGCCAATGCCGGACGAGGTCGAGAACGCAGTCGCGGTAGCGACGCGCGATTCAGCCGTCAAGGTTCTCGTTGTGCGCGGCGCCGGACGTGCATTCTGCGCTGGCTATGACTTCGGGGCCGGATTTCGCTACTGGGACGAGCACATCAACACCGATGGTGCATGGGATCCCGGGAAGGACTTCGCTGTAATGACGGCGCCACAACTGGCCCCAACCCAAAAATTTATGAGCGTCTGGCGAACTTCAAAGCCAGTCATCGCTCAGATCCACGGCTGGTGCGTTGGGGGCGGAAGCGATTTCGCGCTTTGCGCCGATCTCGTGATCGCGAGTGAGGATGCCGTCATAGGCACTCCCTATAGCCGCATTTGGGGTGCCTACCTGTCGGGAATGTGGATTTACCGGCTCGGCCTCACAAAGGCGAAATATCACGCATTGACTGGGCGGCCATTCACCGGCCGTGAGGCCGCTGACATTGAACTGATCAATCAGGCGGTCCCGTTCGAGCAGTTGGAACAGACCGTTGCTGCGCTCGCAGATGACCTCGCCTCGATTCCCTCCTCGCAGCTCGCGGCCATGAAGATGATGGTGAATCAGGCATACGAGAGCATGGGTCTCGCGGCCACCCAGAGGCTTGGGCCGATTCTCGATGGGCTGATGCGGAACACGCCAGAGGCACTCGCGTTTATCGATAGAGCGGCGAGCGAGGGAGTGCGCGCTGTCGTAGAGGAGCGAGACTCGCGCTTTGGTGACTACAGTCAGGCTTCTCCGGACAAGCGTCCCGATCCAACGCACGTCGTCGAGCCCTGAAAAGGAAAACGCGCGATCATCTGACGTCCAAGGGATGGAGCAGGGATTGGCTGTTGTTCTAGTTGCAAAGTTCGCTGGCGACGTAACGCAGTTGACGCGGGCGTATGACGAGGCGCATCGCGTCATCATGGAGCGAGGAGGCGCTCCCGGCGAACTCCGACATCACTGCGCCGTCGGCGACGCGGCTCTCTGGCTCATTGGCGTGTGGGAATCGGAGGAGTTGCTGCGCGCTAGGTTCGCCAGCGCCGAGTTCGAGGAGTTGCTTGTGTCAGCGGGCTTCCCATCGCCGAAGAGTGCTGAGGTCACCGTCCTCAAGCTTCACGCGATCGAACCACCTCTCACCGCAACGCACGGAAACGCACCGTCCGACAAACCCATCTAGAACCTGTCACGCACAGCCCCTGGAGCCGGCCCAGCGTGATTCCGCCAAGTCATCCACCTTCACTTCTGCGAAAATTTTCATCAGACACGCCGGATGCGAAAGGAGTCGAACATGCCAAGTAACTCAACTGACTTTGACGCTGTCGTGGAGGAGACGCGGCGAGGATTGGCCGCGTTCGTTCAGGGAGACACGAGCGTGATGAAGTCGCTTTTCTCTCGCACTGATGACGCTGTGCTCGCAAATCCATTAGGTCCCCCCGCTCAGGGCCCGCCGGCGGTTGATGACGTCATGGATCGAGCGGCTGCCTTCTTCAAGGGGGGAACGCTTGAATTCGACGAGATAGCTAGACGCGCTACGTCAGATTTCGGCTATGTGTTCCACATCGAACGCGTCGAGGCGAAAGTAGGTGAGAGTGACGAGCTCCGCCGCTTCGGACTCCGCGTCACGATGATCTATCGCCGCGAGGACGACGCCTGGAAGATCATCCACCGCCACGCCGATCCGATCGTGACGCCGCGCCCGATCGAGTCGATATTCGAATAGGGACCCTCCTAGCAGTAAAACGCTTCGCTGCGTCGATTCCGGGCTACTGCTATTGCCCGCTCGACCGCCTCTTCGACGTGCGGGACGACCTCGACCCGCGCGACACCGCTTGAGACCATCGGAAGCGCCTATTCTGCGGGCCCACCTTCCCGTAGGCCGGAGGCTATCCAGCGAAGGGTCTTGTGACCTCCTGGCGCTGCGCGCCTGGCCGAACTCGATGCACAGGGGACTCTTTCGCCTCGGAGACGACATAGGACGTACGAATCGTCCTCTGTTCGCCGTTTCCAATGTTGGGGATTTGTTGGGGCAATCAACACCGCGGACGGATCGCACCAAAAGATGCACGTTCACCTGGGCTTTTGTGGACCAGAGGAGATTCGAACTCCTGACCTCACCCGTGCGAGGGGTGCGCTCTACCAGCTGAGCTACTGGCCCGAAGGAAAAGAATCCTAACGCCGGGGCACCTCACACCGGTGAGCGGTCGTCAGTGCGGAATAGTTCCGGTGGTATGACCACTCGGCACAGAAGGGGGGAGAAATTTAGTTCTTCTCGAGGTTGCGCCCGTGGCGCTCCAGAGCATCCCGCAACGAGTTCTGAATCATTGATGTCGAGAAGTCGCCGCGGGTCCGCTCGATTATCGATCGGGCCACGTCCGTAAGTCGTCTCAGCCCGTAGGTGATCCCATCCGGGTAGTCCATTGTCACCAGCAGGTAGTACATGTCGTCCATGGACGACAGGAGTTGCTCACAGCGCTTGAGCTCCCCCTGGCGCATGAGGTCGAGAATGTGGCGCCTTATCTCGCCGATTGCCTCCGCCATCCCCTTTACGAACGCGGCCGGTGAGACCTGGACGTCCTCGGGCGACGGAAATTCCTCTTCGGTGACAAGCGCATAGGTGATTCGCGCCTCGGCGACCTCCTTCTCGGCGTCGTGAACAAACCCCGCGTGCAAGACATCGGAATGTCCGGCCAGGACCGAGCGCGCGTCGTCCAGCCTCTCTTCCGCATCGCGGATCAAGTTTTGCGCCTTGTCCAATTCGTAGCGGTGAAGTGCGCGGATGGCGTTTCCACAAGCTCGGATCGCATCGCGGCTACTCGCCAGACTCTTCTCTCGAGCCGCCGACTTCGAGTCGAATTCTGTCCTCAGTGTCTCGGCCAGACCGGACAGGTCCATGATGCGACCCTATCAACGGTCTTCTGCAGCGTCGCTGAGCGGACTAGAAACGGCCGGACGCCGCTCGCAAACGGACGGGCTCGTATTCGTTGAGGTCCCGTCTGTAGGAGGCGAGAGATCGGATCTTCGATGAACCAGAGTTTCTCCTCTTGGTTTCGAGGAGCCAGGCCACGTGAAACGATGCAAGGGCTAAGCAGGCGAGGTGGATCTCCCACCCCGCTCCGCCCCGAAAGGCCGCAACGACAAAGCTGACGACGACCAGCGACAGGACAAAGCCAAACCCAAGAATCCTGCCGACGTGGAGTTTCAACCCTCGAGGATTCAGTTCTACGCGGCCGATGGCACGCCGAAGCCAGTCGGAGACCGTAAGCAAAGAGTCGTCGTCCTGATCCGGTAGCTCAAGGCTTCCCGGAATCGAAATCACCCGCATGTCTCGCTTGAACCGCCGCACACTCGTGAACGGCGCCTGATGCCTGGCCCGCGTCGCAGCAGGCAAACAGACGGCAGCCCAAGCAAGGACGAGCACGACAAGAAACCCAGCCGTCAAAATTGCCACCCTTGCCGTCCTATGTTCGGGTCAAGCTATCCCCGCAACCCGCGAAAAAGGCGGATTTCGAGGTTTGCCCGACGGTCTGCCCTGGGTCACGACTCGTGTCGTTCCCTCCCCCGTTTGGATTTTCAAAACCACGGATGAACAGAGCGCATCCGTGCAAGCGATGTCAATACAGAGCGCGAACATTCATTCGCAAACCATGTGAAACGCGAAAAATGATTTCGCGGACGCGACGTAACGACATATAGAGTCGGACCCGACGCCATACAAAAAGCCAAAACGAGAGCGCCGTCAAAAACGAACGAAAGAAAAGGAAGAGTTGACCCTTCAGCTGGTCCAGACGAACGAGGCTCCGACCGAGGTGGCCGCCGACGTCCTCCTCATAGGCGCCCACGAGGCTGATGGAGGCGCGTCGTTGCTTCCTCAGAGTCGCGGCGTGGACGAGGTCCTCGAGGGGCAGCTTTCCGAGCATCTGACACGGTCGGGCTTCAAGGCCAAGGTCGGCGACACGGTCCTCGTACCGACTTTCGGACGCCTTTCCACGGCCGCAGTAGCGGTCGTCGGACTCGGATCGGGCGATGCGGGTCCGGCCGAACTACGACGAGCGGCGGGCGCGGCAGCGCGAAAACTGGGTCAACACGCCGTTGCGGCAAGTCTGCTGCACGAGGGGTCGGCCGGAGACGGCGCCGCAGCGGCCGCCGAGGGTTTCCATCTCGGCTCTTACCGCTTCACCGACTACAAGTCGGAGCCAAAGCCCAGCAAGCTTCAGAGAGTGCTGTTTCTCGGCGAGGTCGACTCCGAGGAACTCTCGCGGGCCGGAGTTCGCGCCGCGGCAACAACCCTGGCCAGGGACCTGGCCAACGAACCGGCCTCGACTCTTTCACCGGAGGAATGGGCCCGGCGAGCCTCCGATCTGGCAGAGGCTTCCGGCCTCGAGGCAACGATCCTGGACGAGGACGACCTCGGGGCCAGAGGCTTTGGGGGAATCCTGGGGGTCGCGCAGGGATCGGACCGCCCCCCCCGATTGATCCGGCTTCGCCATGCACCGTCCGGGGCTTCGTCAAAGCTCTCGATCGTCGGCAAGGGGATCACGTTCGACTCCGGGGGCCTCTCCCTCAAAGACGCCAAAGGCATGGAGACGATGAAGACCGATATGGCCGGCGGGGCCGCGGTTTTCGGGGTAATGAGCGCGGTGCCGAAACTGGGGGTTGACGTCGAAGTCACGGCCATCGTGCCGGCCACGGACAACATGCCGGGAGGTCGGGCACTGCGACCGGGTGACGTTATCCGGCATTACGGAGGCAAGTCCTCGGAGGTCCTCAACACGGACGCCGAGGGTCGATTGGTCCTCGCCGATGCTCTCACCCTGGCAGCCGAAGAGCGTCCCGATGCCGTAGTGGATGTGGCGACCCTGACGGGGGCCATGCAGATCGCCCTCGGGCGGAAGGTCACCGGCTATTTCTCCAACGACGAGGACCTCGCAAAAGAGATAGAAATGGCCTCAACGGTGGCCGGGGAAAGGGTCTGGCGAATGCCGCTCGTCGATGACTACCGACGCGACCTCGACTCAGACATCGCGGATATGAAGAACATTGGAACGCGCTGGGGAGGAGCCATCTACGCCGCCCTCTACCTGAGAGAGTTCGTGGGTAAGGACCTGGCGTGGGCGCACCTCGACATCGCGGGTACGGGAAGAGCGGACGGAGATCACGAAGAAGTCGTCAAGGGAGGCTCGGGAGTCGCGGCTCGTACGCTGCTCGCATGGGTTGAAAGGAGAGGACGCTGACCGAACGACTTCCCTCCGGATTTGAGGAGCGAGTCCCACCTGAGGAAGACAACGTCATCCCGCTCGGACGCGCCCCGACCGAAGTGGAGGGCGAACCGGAGCTTCTTCAACCTCAGAGCCGGTTGCATCGTCTGGCCATCTCGGGCATGGCCCTCTCCGCGTTGACCGGAATCCTCGCCATGCTGGCCTTCATCACCGTCACGTGGCCGGGCGACACCGGACGATACGTGATCGCCGTTTTCGTGGGATCGGGAATCGGTTTCCTTGCCTGCGCTTCGACGGCGGTTTTCTCTGCGGCCCGCGATACCTACGCTCGGCCTGCCGAAAAAAGAACGACCCGTTCTCACGGTTAAGTCACCAAGGACGCTCCAAACATCTCACGGTCGAGGTGGGCACCACTAGACTTCCGTCATGGAAATCGATGGACATCCAACGCAGGATCTCATCGAAGAACTCGAGCGCAGGGGAGCAATTCGAATCGACGGTTCGTCGAGCGGACCGGACGCCGAGTCGTTGAGATTCGTCGTTGAGGGGATGGAAGAGACGTCCGGCTTTTGGATGTTCCTCCCCCACCGAACCTTCTTGACGGGGTTCGACGACCTTCCGGCTACCTGATGGCCGTCGCTCCCGAGGAATATCGGCAAGCGCTGAGGAAGTTCGCCAGCGGCATCACCGTAGTAACGGTGGCGTCGAACGAACGGTTCCACGGGATGACGGCTTCATCGTTCGCGGCGGTCTCTCTACAACCTCCATTGATCCTGGTATGTCTCGAGAAGAGTTCAACGACGCGATCCTTCGTGCTTGAGAGTCGAACCTTCGCCGTCAACTTTCTGTCCGATTTCCAGGAATCACTGGCGCGTACGTTCTCACAATCCGGCGAAAAACCCTTCGGCGAGTTGAAGTACAGGCTGGGCCGAACGGGTGCACCGCTTCTGGAAGGCGCGATCGCGTGGATCGAATGCAGCGTGAACGATGTGCTCGAAGCCGGGGATCACGACGTCTTTATCGGAGAGATCCTCGCCGCCGATCAACGCGAGGGCGCTCCCCTCGTCTACTTCGACCGCGCCTACAGATCGCTGCTCGCCTGAAAGCGTGCGACGTTGAGAAAATCGCCCACCGCAACTTCGTCCGCGGCACCGGCGACCATCTCCACCGCGTAGCGCGCTCTCCACACGAAACGGGTCACCCGGGTTGGTTTCATCGACGAGACCTTGTGCCTCACCTTCCACTCTGCATCACAAAAGAGGACGTCTATCGGATAGGCCATACCGAACGAATGCACTTGTTTCGCCCGTTCGATGATCAGGGCTTCTTGGGGTTCCAGCGGGGCCATGGCGAGCAATCCGTGCATTCGACGGCGAGGCGTTCTCGCCCACACCACCCGGTGGGCGAGGAGCCGATTCGATCCCCGCACAAAAATCCCCTCGGACATCTGAAGTAGGTTAGAGGCCGCCTTTCGGTTCCAACTTCCCTCAGACGAGTACAAAGGGTGATTGACGTGCAGAAATGGGAGTACGCAACCGTTCCTCTGATATCCCATGCCCTCCAGGAAATCCTCAACCAGTGGGGCGAGGAGGGTTGGGAGTTGGTCCAGGTCGTGGAGAGTCAGCAACTGGGAACCACGGCCTATCTCAAGCGACCGAAAGAAGGGGAGCCTCCTCCGACCGAGTAAACGGTCAGCCGCCCGGCGGGATCTCGTCTGACCGCCAGTCTCCCGAGCGTCCACCGGTCTTTTCGAACAAACCCAGGTCGGTTATCCGGACCGAGCGTTCTGTGCCTTTCACCATGTCGTAGAGGCTGAGAGCGGCCACCGACGCGGCCGTCAAGGCTTCCATCTCGACCCCCGTTCTGTCGGCCGTTGCGACGCGGGCAACGACGGAGAACCCCTCGTCTCGAGGCTCGACGTCCACTTCCACCGATCCGATCGCAATCGGGTGACACAAAGGGATGAGTTCTGACGTCCTCTTTGCGGCCATGATCCCCGCCACCCTCGCAACTTGCAGGGCGTCTCCCTTCGGCAGTCCACCGGAGACGACGAGATCTCGTGTCGAGGCGGTCATTCGTACGAGACAACCCGCGACGGCGGTTCGCTTTGTGACGTCCTTGTCGGTTACGTCGACCATACGGGCCTCGCTCTCTGGATGCGGCTTGTCAGCCATCGCCTTCACCCGGAAGTCGCCACAACTCGATCTCGACGATTTCTCCTGCGGGAAGCTTCGTAGCCTCGGCCGCAAAACGCGCCACCCCATCGCAGCCCACGAGGCTCGATTGGATATGGGATCCCTGGGGGCCGGTGGGAGTGGCCTCCCAACCCTCCTCGGTCGAGCGAAGGCGCACGCGAACGAATTGCATGCGACCCGGTTTCTTCGAAAGATCCTCCGTAAGCGTGGCGCGGACGACCGGCGCCATCAGCGACCTGCACCCGTGCATCTTGCGTATGGCCGGCCGAACGAATTGTTCGAAGGTGACATGAATGGATACAGGGTTCCCGGGAAGCCCCAGAAAGGTCGTTCCCTTTACGGATCCAAGCACCACCGGCTTCCCGGGCTGCATCGCCACTCTCCACATCTCGATTTGGCCCAGTTGCTCGACGGCCTCCTTGACGAAGTCGTAGCGACCGACCGCGACCCCACCGGAAGACACAACGAGATCCGATGCCTCCGCCGCCGCCGAGAACATGTCGATCGTGGCCTCGCGGCGGTCCGGAACCGGCGGGAACCCGACGACCTCGGCCCCGGCGGACGCGCAGAGGGCCCGAAGCGCGAGCGAATTCGAGTCCCGGATCTGTCCCGGCCCGGGCTCCGTCTCCGGGGGAACGAGTTCGTCGCCCGTGACCAGGACGGCCACCCGCGGGGGCCGGATGACCTTCGCCGGAGACAGCCCCAACGAGGCCAGTAGCGCAATCTCTCCGGGTCCCAACTCGGTCCCGGCGGGAACGACGAGGTCACCCTCATTCACATCGTCACCCGCCGGGCGGACGTTGCGGCCCGCGGATGTTGCCCCGGTGACGAGAACAAAACCGTCCCGCTCTTCCGTTTCCTCCACCTGCACAACCGCATCGGCCCCGGGCGGAACCGGAGCACCGGTCATGATGCGAGCCGCGGTTCCGGGACCGACGCTTTGCGTCCCCGGGTCGCCCGCCCGGACCTCACCCACGATCCGAAGTTGGACGGGCGATGTCTGCGACGCTCTTGCGGTTTCCGTCCCGATCACGGCGTATCCATCCATCGCTGAATTGTCAAAGCGCGGTAACGCATGCGGCGCGAAGGCATCGTGCGCGAGTACCGCCCCCAGTGCCCGTCCAACCTGGACGTCCATCGGGTCGAGGATGTGGACGGCACTAAGGACTCGACGACGCGCCTCGTCGACCGACAGCATCATTCGGCAAGTCGAGAGGACAGCTCGACCAGATACTCCTTCAAGGACTTCGCCAGATCCTCCCGCCGAAGAGCGAGCTCGAGCACCGCGCGCAGGTAGTCCATCTTCTTTCCGACGTCGTAAATCGGTCCTTCGTGTACGTAGGCGTAGACGGCCTTCTCTCTAGCCAGCAGGCGGATCGCATCGGTCAGTTGGATTTCACCGCCATAACCCTCCGAAGTGCGGTCGATGGCATCGAAGATTTCGGGGGTGAAGATGTATCTGCCTCTGGCGGCGAGATTCGAGGGGGCCTCGTGAGCCTGCGGCTTTTCGATCATGTCCTTGATCCGGACAAAGCCGTTTTCAGATTCGGGTGAAATCGCCCCGTAGGCAGAAATGTCCTCTATTGGAACCTCCTGAACGGCAACAACGCTCGCCTCCTTGGCGTCGTAGATCTCGATCATCTGGTCGGTCAGGGATACCTCCGCTCCCTGCGGATCCGGCACGATCTCGTCACCAACCATCACCGCAAAGGGTTCCCTGCCGACGTGTTCGCGCGCCGCTAGCACGGCGTGGCCGAACCCCAGCGGTTCCTTTTGCCTCACGAAATGGACGTCCGCGAGATTGCCGATGCGGCGGACCTCCGCGAGCTCATCATCCTTACCTGCTTGCTCAAGGTGGTGCTCCAATTCGAGAGACCTGTCGAAGTGATCCTCGACGACCGACTTCCCCCGGCTCGTGATGATCAGAATGTCGGTAAGACCTGATCGAACGGCCTCTTCCACCACGTACTGAATTCCCGGCTTGTCGACCACGGGAATCATCTCTTTGGGCTGAGACTTGGTTGCCGGGAGGAACCTCGTTCCCAAACCCGCCGCCGGGATAACCGCCTTTCGAACTTCCACGCCAAGCCTCCCGATGAACTTCGATTCCCGACAAGAACGAGTTGAGAACGCCGTGAAAGAGGTTATCGCTATGTGGCGAGCTTCAGGTTGGGGGAAGGTTTCTCGGCGATCTTGATGCGATCCCGACCATCCTCCTTGGCGCGGTAAAGGGCGCGGTCGGCGGCCTCGACGAGGGCCGGATAGGCACTCCCATGCTCCGGGTAGGACGCCAATCCGATTGAAGCCGTCACTCGCAGAGGCTCCTCCCCCATGCTGTAGAACGGCTGAGATCTGATGACGTCGCGGATCTTCTCGGCTGTTGTCAGAGCCCCAAAGGTATCGGTCTCTGACAGGAGGCAAATGAATTCCTCGCCTCCGTAGCGGGCGACGGTGTCGACTTCGCGGAGCACCGACGAAACTCGGTGAGCAAACTCGATCAAGATCGCGTCACCGCGCTGGTGGCCGTGGGTATCGTTCACGACTTTAAAGTGATCGAGGTCCAGCATCAGAACGCTGAACGCGCGCTTGAATCGAGTGCTCGTCGCAAGGACTTGTCGGAACTGCATCTGGAAGTAGCGCCGGTTCCAGACTCCCGTCAGCCCGTCGGTAATCGATAGACGTTGAGCTTCGTCGTGCAACAGCACGTTCTCAATGGCAACCCCGCCCTGTTCCGCAAGAAAGAGCACTGTTTCGTAGTCCTCACGAGTGAATTCACGATCCTCCATTCGGTACAGAGCGATAACGCCTGTCACGCGGTCCTCGCTGTAAAGGGGCACTGCAATGATGGCGGGGTAATTCGGTTCGGTTGACGCCACTCGGGGAGTTCTCCGATCGGGGCTGCGCACGATCGGAGTCCCCCGTTCGGCCACCAGGCCCACAATGCCGCTACCGACGGCAACCCGCGACAATGATTCCGCGTCGAGGCCACTGGCGAGGACCGGATAAAGCTCGTCGCGAGTCGACGTGAAGGTCCAGAGGACGCCAAACGGGGCCTCTACCGCATCGGCGGCCGTGTTGAGGAGAGATTCGAGAATCTGTCGCATGTCGTGTGTCGAACGAAGTGTCTCGCCGACCCTTCGGACCGCTCTTTGTAGTTGATCCCGTGAAGACGAAAGTTCGGTGATCGTGTCTCGCAGCTGTTCGGTCATGTCGTTGAAGGCGAGGGCGAGGTCTCCCACCTCGTCCCGAGATCTGACTGGTATTTGATGATCGAAGCGCCCCTCGGCGATGGCCTTGGCACCCTCCGAAAGCTCGTCCAAGGGCCGGGTAATCAGGCGTGCCAGAGAATAGGCGAGGGCCCCCGTGATCAGAAGGGCCAGCACCAACAGGGCCAATTCTGAAAGTAAGACGTCGCGCGCCAGATCTGATATCGGGTCGCTCGGAGTCGAGGCCACGATCGACACTCTGCCGAACGGCAACCTTTGTGCGAGCCCCTGCTCGGCGTTCAAGACATCTACGCGGGACGGTCGTACCGTCGAACTCGGGAGCCCGGCCGGCGGCGGAGCCGGATCGTTCGAAGTGGAGGCGATCACGGTTCGACCCGAGACGATCGACAGCTCGACATCCTCCTGTGGGGTCGGGCCCAGAAGCTCCGCATCAACCCAGATGCCTCCGATCACGAAATAGGAGTCCTTCCGGTCCCGGACCTCGACTCGCACGGGCCTCGAGGTCAGAAAGCCCGGTCCCGAACCGCGGCCGTCGCGGTGGGCGGATGCCCCGATCTCGAGAGGGTCGGGCGATTCAAATCCACGAGTAAAACGGGCCTTGGTCGACTCGAAAGCCACGATCCGCCGCGCCTCACCGGCGCCGGCCCCCGCCGCATCCTCGATCAGCAGGAAATCGACTCCCGTCTGGCCGCCGACGTGGCGGGCCAGGTAGGTCCCGAGTCGATCGTCCCCGCCGGCGAGGGCCCGGCCCAAAGAGCGCCTCGATCCCAGCGCGGTCTTCACAAGCCCGTCGATGTAGGGCGCCCTCCCGTTGTACGCGGCAAGAGCGGAGTTAAGGGAGGGCTGGAGCGAAAGCTTGGCCCGGTCCCTGGCCTCGCCCACCACGACCTGCTGAACAACTATCGCCGCCGCGGACAGGGGCAACATGACTATCAGGACGAAGAAGAGAGTGAGCTTGCGGCGAAGCGACATTGACCTGCAATCCTTTTGAACCTTTTGGGCGGTTGCTCAATACTTTAGACGAGCGGCGCTTGAAGTTGAAGGTTCGCGGCTTGTCCTCGATCGCCGGAAGCAAGGGCGGTCCGTGAGAGACTTTACCCATGCCTATCTACGAATACGCCTGCACCGCGTGCGGTGAACGGACCGAGGCGAAGCAAGGCTTTGACGACCCGCCGCTGGAGGACTGTCCACTTTGTGGGGGCCGGCTGAGAAAGATGTACTCGCCCGTGGGGATTGTCTTCAAGGGTTCGGGGTTCTATTCGACAGACGGTCGCAAGTCCGGAAAGGCAGAAAAGGCTAAGACCGAGGGATCAAAGGCAGGCTCCTCCAAGGACGAGCCACCGAAGAAAGAGAGCTCGCCCAAGTCGACCAAACCGGAAAAATCCGCCTCGTGAGCAACTGATGGCTGCGGTGAGAATTGGGATCTTCGGTGGATCGGGCTTCTACTCTTTCCTCGATGAGATCGAGGAGGTGCGGGTGGACACCCCTTATGGGGAGCCCTCGGCCCCTCTGGCGATCGGAAAGATTGGTGCCGAGACGGTTGCCTTTCTGCCGCGCCATGGCGTCAAGCATCAGTTTCCTCCACACAAGATCAACTACCGAGCGAACGTTTGGGCCCTTAAGGAAGCTGGAGTGGAGCGCATCGTGGGTCCCTGTGCGGCGGGGTCGCTGAAGCGCGACGTGCGTCCCGGTGAATTCGTCGTTTGTGACCAGTTGGTAGATAGAACGACGGGGCGACCCGACACCTTCTACGACGGTCCCATAACGACACACGTATCGTTCGCCGACCCCTACTGCCCGGAGTTGCGAGAGGCGGCGATCAAGGCCGCCCACGATGAAGGGATTGCGGTTCACGAGAGGGGCACCGTCGTGACGGTTCAGGGTCCTCGCTTCTCCACTCGCTCGGAATCCAAGTGGTTCCAGGACGCCGGTTGGGAAGTCATCAACATGACCCAGTACCCCGAGGCCTACCTCGCTCGGGAACTAGAGATGTGTTATGTGAACGTGTCTCTGATTACCGACTACGACGTCGGCCTGGAAGGTCAAGAGGCGGTCAGTCACGAGGAGGTTATCCGGGTCTTCAACGAGAACAACGCGAGGTTGCGGCAGCTGTTGTTCTCGATCGTTCCAATGATCCCGGCCGAGCGCTCGTGTCCCTGTGGGACCGCCTTGACCGGAGCCCGTCTCGAGGTCTGATTGGCCGCGCCCGGCTAATCCAAAAGACGAAGGCGGCCCC